>JAGOSV010000084.1 GCA_018062105.1 Sterolibacterium sp.
GGCAGGGAAGCCGTGTAGAATGGCGGCTCGTTCAGCATTGCATGAACCTTGCGCCTGTAGCTCAGTTGGATAGAGTACTGCCCTCCGAAGGCAGGGGTCGGACGTTCGAATCGTCTCAGGCGCGCCAAATCTCCCGCAATCTCCCGCAATCCCCAATCTCTGCTGCAAGGCTTCGTGCTGATGCTGCTTGATGCCGCCTGATGCTCTATAGCTCTATACGTCATTCAACCTAGGGAAACACTGATCAAGTCATCCCCGCGAAGGCGGGATCCAGTAAGTCGTTGAAACCATAGATTCCCGCCTTCGCGGGAATGACGAAATCTGGACTTCTTCAGTGTTTCCCTAGTATGAAGTCCTTGTTTTTCTAAACATTTTGGCTCTGATTAGCCCTCACCTTTTGGGTGAGAACGCTAAGGAAACACTGATCAAGTCATTCCCGCGAAGGTGGGAATCCAGTAAGTTGTTGAAACCATGGATTCCCGCCTTCGCGGGAATGACGAAATCTGGACTTCTTCAGTGTTTCCCTAAACCTCCGATTGCACGTTTTTCCGTCGGCCTGACTGCGTTGCTTCTCCTTGCAGGCATCGGGCATGCAGCGTCGTCGCGTCTTGTCAGACCACCGGAAAAACGCACACTCGAAGGCTTCCAACTGCGGTTTCTAGGCTCAAACAGAATGGCTTCGAGTCGAGCCAGAGCTTTACCGACGATGTGCTGCGGAACTGTTTCCTTGAGGCGAACCTGGGGCTCAATTCTTGATAGGTGCCGGAAACCATTGGCGATTAAATGGGCTCGAAGGTGCAACGCTCGAAGTCCAGGCCGCGTTCGAGGCAATTTAGCAGGCGGATAGTTTGTCTCTGCGGGGTTTCGCCGGGGGCGGGAGGGGTGTTGAGGCCAAGGCTGAGCTGGTGGCCGGGCTGGAATTCGCCGGGCGGAATTAGCACAGTGGCCGGGAGGTTGATGCGGCTCAGGGCAGGCAGCAGCAGGCCGTGGTGCATCGGTGCAGCGCCGGTGGCGAAGGCACAGGTGATGGCCTGAGGCAGGCCAGGCAGCAGGCGCAGGCTGGTCAGCAGGGCGTCGCGTGTTGCGCTGACGGTGATCCAGCGCATGATCCCCAGTTGCAGGTGCTCGCTGTGGTTGGTACGCAGGGCAACCAGCTGGCCACGGGCCAGGCGTTTGACGGATTGCGCCGGGCCGGGGGACCAGGGGTGTTGCAGCCGCAGCTCCGTGACGGTCTCGTCGAGAACCTGCCAGCCTTCTGCAAGGGGGATGGGTGAAGAGGGTTGGGGCGTTTGTCTGACGTGTTTGCCAATATGGTCGGGGTGGCTGAGGTGGCTGTGGATGGCATCCAGACCGATGGTCATCGGGCAGGCGTATTGCGATTGCGCCGTCGTGCCGGGGAGGCGCCGGCCGCCACGGCACCAGTCCTGGTAGACCTGCCGCAGCAGCTGGTCTTCCGTCGAGGGCTCGTGCGCTTGCGGCACGGGCTGGCCGGGCAGGGTCAGGGTCGAGGGGTTGGTGATGGTAATGGTGAGGGCGATAGTACTCGCTGGCCCGGTAGTGAGGATTTTCTTGAGGCTGACCCGTAATGCGGCCATGTTGCACCAGCGCAGGTCGGGGTGCGTTTGTGGTGTGGCAGTGAAAAAGCCGGGCTGATCGCCAGCAAGATCGATGCCCAGCGGCGGTGTGCGCAGGTCTTCGGGCGGGCTGTTGTTCAAGAGGATCAGAGGGGCATGCTCCGTGGCCCAGCCCGCGACCCGGGCCAGGGCGGGGGCATCGAGCTCGCCGGGGTGGGCGGCGGCCAGCAGCAGGGTCTGGAGGTAGTGCGCGTTCAGGTCATGGCCATGACCATGACCATGATCGGTGGTCGTGGTCATTGTGTGGTCGCTGTTTCCGGCGGGTTGCTTTGGCTCCAGCGCACGATAAGTGGTGTGCAGGCGCTGCCAGAATGCTGCTGTTGGGGTCATGCCGGCTGCGTGGCTGTCAAGGCAGGAGAAGAACAGGACGTCGAAGAGCGTGGCGGCCAGATTCAGCCGTTCTTCATCGCTTGCGACAGACGGTTCCAGGCGGTCTTGCAGGCAGTGCCGGTAACCGGTTTCCAGAGCCAGCCAGAGCGCCTGGGACAGATCGAAGGCAGCCTGCTCGGGTGGTGTCAGCGGGAGCGGGCGGGCAGTGTAGCGCTGGGCGCAGGCTTCATGGATCTGCTGGATGTGTGCTTGCAGCAGTGCCAGCAGGGCACGGCGCGGTGCTACGGGCAGGGTGTAACGGTTGAGCAGGTTGAGTTGTTGCAGCAGCAGGGATTGTTGTTGCCGCACCGGATGATGGGCGTTGTCGGCCAGCCATGCCCGGCAGGCGTGCGGCTCCGTGAACCGGGGGGGCTGTCCGGCCGTCCGGTGCGGCAGTTCCATTCCGGGCAGTGTGAGGGGCATCGGTTTGGGGCGAATGGGGGGAATGGGACGAATGGGGCTTGAAACCCGGAGGGCAGCCGGCCCGGAAGAGGACGGGAGACTGGCTGGGCGTGAGTGTGGATGTTAGCGCAGAATATCCGGCGAGGTGCGCGGCGGTGCGCGTTATGGCGTTATGTGGCGTTATGTGGCGATGCGTGGCGATGCGTGGCGATGCGTGGCGGCGGGAAATGTGCGATGTACCATGTGAATGGAAGCCGGATTTGTGTGACGGGCGTCACGGCGGTTTCAGGGAAGTTGTGGTACTTTCCACGCCAGTTTGCCCGGCTCGACGGCTCCAATGTGGCTCCGTCAGGCCGGGCGTGAATTTTCTGGGATGTGCCAGGCCAAGCACAATCACGATCGGCGTAACGATCAGTGTATTGCGGGCTGATTCGAGGGAGTGGATGAAATGGGATATGGGATGAAATCAGGTGCCGGAGGTTTGAGGCGCATCTTTGCCATGGCTGCGTGTTTTTGGATCTTCTCGTTGGCATGGTCGGTTGCGCAGGCCGGGGGGGTTACGCTCTCGATAGATACGGCAGCACCTTCCGAAGCATCTACTCCCGGCACGTTTGTTGTCAAAGGAACGGCGGCTTATCACGGGAACTGTGGTAATCAGATCAAGATATACACTGGGGGAGGCTGTACCGGTGGGAGTGGGTCATGGCAGGGGAGTGGCGGGGCATGTCAGTCCAACAGTTACAGCCCAACGATTACCATGGGGGTTCCGGCATCCGGAGCCTGTGTTGTTTATTATGAAGTTCGAGACAATATTTCCGGTGGGGAAAGCGGTTTTTCACCGACTCGAACGAATGTTGTCAAATTCAGCCAGTCGATCACTGTGTCGACGCACGCGCCAGCAAGCAAGGATGGCGGTGCCTCATTCAACGTCGTGGCTACGGCAAGTTCGGGATTGCCAGTTACCGTGACAACTGCGGGGGTGTGCAGCGTTTCCGGTAACACGGTCACCATGACGGCAACGAGCGGTACATGTACGGTTTATTACAACCAACCAGGAAATGCCACTTACGCTGCGGCGCTCCAACTGTCTGAAACGACGACTGCCACTGGGCTCCCTCAAGCGATTACGGTGACCAGCCCAGCCCCGGCCAGTGCCGAGTACAACACTTCGTTTAATGTGCAAGCCACAGCCTCTTCAGGACAGCCCGTGGCGATCACGACATCCGGAGTTTGTACTGGCAGCGGCAGTGGGTCTGCGACCATTTTGATGACGAATGGTACTGGCGTTTGTACCATCAACTATAACCAGTCGGGCCCGATTCCCTACGCACCGGCGGCACAGGTTTCCAGCGCAACGACAGCTACCAAAACCACCCAGGCCATCATCTTTCCGGGGCAAACCACAACCAGCCGTATTTTTGCGAATCTTAGTACTTTCGCCATCAGCCCGCTGGCGACGGGTGGGGGCTCCGGTAATGCCGTGACATACAGTTCTCTGGATACGGGTAAATGTACCGTCGCTGGCACCACGGTGACGATGAAAGGGGTGGGTAACTGTGTCATTGCGGCGGATCAGGCGGGCAATGCCAACTACGCGGCGGCGACGCAGACGACCCAGATCGTTCAGCTCACCAAGGCCTTGCAGACGATCAATGTCACGGTACATGCGCCCGGCATCAAGGGGAATGGCCAGAGCTTCAGCGTGACGGCCAATGCAGCGCCCTCCGGTCTGCCGGTCAGTATCAATGGTTATGGCAGCTGCTCGGGTACGGGCACGGGGACGGTAACCATCACCATGACGGCCGCCGTGGGCGTGTGTTCCGTGGTGTATACCCAGGACGGGGATGTGAACTACGAGCCGGCCAACCCGGTGACCGAGTATGTCGCTCCGGATACGGGTGGCTCGGGCTGTCTGGGGGAAGGAACGTATACCGGACTGAAGTTCAGCCAGTCGGGTGCGTATATCGGCTGGGCGTGTAACGATGGGGATTTCATTGCCCCGGGGCACAGCGTCAGCTGCTGGCCGCCGCTGTATCTGCCCTGGATCCGCCCGGGCTGGTCCATCCAGCCGGGCTCGGGCTTCAAGGGACATGTGTTGCAGACCAAGCTGAACCCGGGCAAGACCTTCAAGGTTCAGGCGGCTCCCGGAGGCGGCGGTTATTTCAACGTGCTCAACGAAACGGACAAGACCTGTATCGCATCGGGTAACGGGGTCTATGAATTCAGCGGTACGCGGCGCGGGGCGAATGCCAGCGCGGGCTATCTGGTCGCCATACAGGACAGTGCCACCATGCCCAGTGGCAGGTATTGCGATTATTCGGCTGCCCAGACCAAGTGGAAGATCAATTTCAATACCGGCTATGTCACCTTCGAGACGGCGGGCTACCCCAACTGGCCCAGCCATGGCTGCATGGGAACGACCGCCACGGCACCCTACGGTCTGGATCGTGTGCTGCTCGATTGGGGCAATGGCAACTACGGCAACTGGGGCGATAGCTGGGTGCGTAATGCTGCGCCTTCGTGTGCCGGCAATGCGGCGAAGATGACCTGTGGCGGCTACACGCCGCCGGCACCGGATCACATCCGTTTCGAGTTCAATGCCAGCGCGGCGTATACCTGTATGGCACCGACGGTGACGGCAAGGATTTGTTCCAACGCCATGCCGGCCATCGGCAGTGCCGGGACTTGTTCGGTGTTCGGCGGGGTGGGGGTGGTCACACCACGCTCGTCCCGCGGCACCTGGGCCGGGCTGACTTCGGCACCCAGCACCCGCTTTACCGGCTCGTCTGCGGGTATCACCCTGGCGCATACGGTGGTGGGTGAGAGCGTCGATCTGAGTTACGCCTATCCCAGCCTGACGCTGGCAGATTCAACGCTTGAATGTTACGACACCTCCTCCAACAAGCGGGTCAGCTGCACGGCAGCGATGACTTACAAGACCTGCCCGCCCTTCGATGCGGTGGAACCGGGGGCGGCCACGGGGACGAATCTTTACACCAAGCTGGCGGGTACGCCTTTTGATTTCGATGTGGTGGGGATCAATACCTACACGGGCGATGTCACGGTTGAGCTGGTCGATGTTTCCGGCGGTGCGGCGGTGTGCCCGGATAGCGGAGCGAAACTGACGACGGTGAATTTCTCCCAGCCCAGTGCGGTCAATAACAGCATCACCTATGCCTATGTAGCAGGGGATGCCGGGCGCAAGACTTTCCAGGCGAAGTTCGACAACGCTGCGGCCAGCGTCAGGGTGCGCATCAAGGACAAGACCAGTGCCTGCTTTGCGTCTTCGGATACCTTCACCATCCGGCCGGCCTCATTGGCGCTGGCGGCCAGCTACAGTGCTACACCGCCGGTGGCCGGCGTGGCTTTCAACCTTACGGCCACGGCCAAGAACAGCGGCAATGTCACCACGGCGGCTTATACCGGCACCCCGGCACTCACCACGGATTCCGTGACCGACTGGACGACGGCGGCCATCCCGGGCGGCTCGCTGGTGGGCAGCTTCACGGCGGCGGTGGCTGGTGTGGCCTCGGGAGATGCTGCCGATCCGTTCAAGTACCGCAACATCGGCCCAGTCACCTTCCCCAACGCCACGGCTACGGCCAGCCCGGTGAGCGATACCACCTACACCAGTGTGTCGTCGGATCAGGCCAATGGTGACTGCATTGCCGACTCGTATTCCAACGTGCTGTCCGGTGGCATGTATGGCTGCAACATCGGCTCGAATGCGCTGACGACAGACCGCTTCATTCCGGATCACTACGAGGTGGAGAACGTCATGACCACGGGCTGTACCGCCGGCAATTTCAGCTACTTCGGCCAGATTCCGGCCTCGGCACCGACGGTGCTGCTCAAGGCCATGAGTGCGGATAATTTCCAGATGACACGCCTGCTGGACGGTTACGATGCTGCCCATAAGCCTGCCTTCACCGTCGAGGCGATGAATGGCGTGACCTCGCTGGCCAATCCGGCAACCAGCCTGGTCAACCTGACGGCACCGGCCAATCTCTGGCCGGCGGTTGATCCGGGAGGGATTTACCAGAATATCGAAAATGGTCTGGTGGCACGCCCGGCGGTCACGGCGCCAGCCAATCCGCCCAGCTATGAATCTTTTGCCCTGAGGACGACAGTGACGGACGGGGATGGTGTCTTGATCAAGAAGTGCAACGGGGTGGCCCACAACGCGACCAGCTGTTCCTCGGTGCCGACTCGTCTGCGCTTTGGTGTCCTCAAGCTGGACAGTGCTTACGGCCCGGAAACCCTGCCACTGTTCCTGCCGGTGCGGGCGATGTACTGGAACGGCACGCAATGGACGCGCAATACGGACGACAGCTGTACCAAGCTGGTGACGGCGACCGCCAATCCGGCGCGCAACATCGCCATCGGCAACTTCAAGGGTGGCCTGGCCAGTGGCGACATCACCATCAGCGCCGCAGACGTCACCCTGGCCAGTGGCATGGCTTCGATCCGTATCGAGTCCCCTGGCGCGGGCAAGCAGGGTGGTGCCGAGGTGGCGCTCAACCTCAATCCGGCCGCCACCGCCAATGATTCCTCCTGCATCGTCTGGGGGGCGGGTGCGCTGGCACCGAATGTCACCGCGGGTGCCGGGCTGGAGCATCTGAAAGGCACCTGGTGTGGCAATACCTACGTCAGGGATCCGAACGCCAACATCCGCTTCGGCGTGCCCAAGAGCCAGTTCCTGTACATGCGCGAGCGGTATTGAAGGACGGCGGCGGGGGGCACCTTCCCTGCCCCCCCCGCCATCCTCGACCCCGGGCGGAGGAGCAGCCTGGTGCTGAAAACCCGGGGGCAGACTGCCCGGGGTGCTAGAATTTCCGGCACTGCTGACTCCCCCTTGTTTTTTGCCGACCGATGGATCTCGTTGCCCGGATTGCCCGCCAGTTTCAGGAAAGTGCCCAGGCCAAGCTGGAGGCCGTCGAGCTGCTGTCTGCGCCTATCGCTGCGGCCGTCGAGCTGATGGTCGCCAGCCTCCACGCCAATGGCAAGATCATGGCCTGTGGCAATGGCGGCTCGGCGGCAGATGCCCAGCACTTCGCGGCGGAGCTGGTCAACCGGTTCGAGCATGAACGGCCGCCGCTGGCGGCACTGGCATTGACCACGGACAGCTCGACGCTCACCTCGATTGCCAACGACTACCGTTACGAAGACGTGTTTGCCAAGCAGGTGCGTGCTCTGGGGCAGCCGGCCGATGTCTTGCTGGCGATTTCGACCAGCGGTGATTCGCCCAATGTCATCGAAGCCATCCACGCTGCCCACGAGCGCGAGGTGCGGGTGGTGGCACTCACCGGCAAGGGCGGCGGCCGCATGCGTGAATTGCTGCACGATGAGGATGTGCATATTAGTGTGCCGCGTCAGGCGACTGTCCGCACGGCACGCATCCAGGAAATTCATTTGCTGGTGTTGCATTGCCTGTGCGATGGCATCGACACCTCGTTACTGGGAGAAATTGAATGACTGCCTTGCATTTTGCCAGCCCGGCACACCGGCGGTTGCTGCGCTGGACCTTGCTTGTCGCCATGATCCCCGGCCTTGCGGGCTGTTTCGGTGCGGCGATCGTCGGGGTGGGTGCGGGCGCCTTGATGGCGGCCGATCGCCGGCCAACGGAAACTTATCTGACGGATGAAGGCATCGAAGTGCGTGCTGTGACGCGCATCAACGAGCAGTTGGGCGACCGGGTGCATATCAATGTCACCAGTTTCAATCGCACCGCCTTGTTGACGGGCGAAGTCCCTAGTGCGGCTGCCCGTGCCGAGGCTGAAAAGATCGTCGGCAGCGTGCCGAACGTCAAGGCCATCAGCAATGAATTGCAGATCGCCGGGGCCAGTTCGCTGGCGGCACGCAGCAACGACACCTACATTACCTCCAAGGTCAAGGCACGCTTCCTCGATGCTAATAAATTCACCGTCCATCATGTCAAGGTCGTGACCGAAGCGGGGACGGTGTTCCTGCTGGGGCTGGTGACGCGCCAGGAGGCCGATGCCGCTGCCAACATCGCCAGCACCACTGCCGGTGTGCAGAGGGTGGTGCGCGTCTTCGAGGTTGTCAGTGATGCCCGGGCGCGTGAGCTCGACAGCCCGGCGCCACCCCAGACATCGGCACCCGTTGCCACGTCTTCGACGACCCCGGTGTCATCGGCACCGCCGGCAAAATGAGCCTGCCGGCAGGGGGTGTGCGGTAATGCCAGCCTTCGAGGAGAAATGCTGCACGCCGGCAGAGCTGCAACAGCGCGTGGCGGCCTTGCACCGGCCGCTGGTGTTGACCAACGGCTGTTTCGATATCCTGCATCGTGGCCATGTCACCTATCTGGCGCAGGCGCGGGCGCTGGGTGCCGCGCTGGTGGTGGCGGTGAATGCCGATGCTTCGGTGCGGCGACTGGGCAAGGGGGGCGACCGGCCGGTCAATGTGCTGGCCGATCGCATGGCGCTGCTGGCGGCACTGGAATGTGTCGATCTGGTCACCTGGTTCGATGAAGACACGCCCTTGCAGCGCATCCTCGATTGCCAGCCGGATGTGCTCGTCAAGGGCGGCGACTGGCCGGTCGAGCGGATCGTCGGCGCGGCGGAAGTGCAGGCATGGGGCGGGCGCGTCGTCTCCATTCCCTTCATCCATCAACGCTCGACCACGGCACTGATGGAAAAAATCAGCAGGCTTTGAATGAAGCACCGCATAACCCCCTAAACACCGGATATCGCAGCATGGAAGCCACATTGACCGCCGAGATGCCCGCCCCTCGCCCGAGCCGCTGGCGGGTACCGGGCAGTGCCGGGATGTGGGTGGGCATCACCTGCGAATTCGTCGAGTTTGCCGTGCTGTTCTGTGTTTATTTCGTCGCCCGGGCACACTTTCCCGACGCCTTCGAGCAAGGCGCACCGCGCCTGTCCAAGCTGGCAGGTACG
>JAGOSV010000154.1 GCA_018062105.1 Sterolibacterium sp.
GGCGGTTGAGATAACCGCGTGCCACCCCCACCCCGCCGATGTACAGCTCGCCGCTGACACCGATGGGCACCGGCTGCCGGTGGGCATCGAGCACGTACAGGCGCAGGTTGGCAATCGGCCGGCCGATGGGCGGGGCACGCTCATCGGTCGGGTCGCAAAGATGGGTGCTGACATACACCGTGGCTTCGGTCGGGCCGTAGGCGTTGATGAGCCGTCGTTGTGTGCCGGCCCATTGGCGTACCTGGGCGGCCGTGGTGACATCGCCGCCCACCAGCAGGGTGTGCAGGTCGACCAGATCGGCGGGGCCTTGTCCTTGTTGTGCCAGCAGGGGCAGGGCCACCGGCGGCAGCAGGGCATGGCTGATGTGCTGCTGGCGCAGCAGGCCGAAGAGGGCCGGGCCGGGGATCAGGTCTTCGCGCCGGGCCAGATGCAGGGCAGCACCACTGCCCAGGGCAAGCGCACATTCCCAGATGCAGGCATCGAAGCTGAGCGGAGCGAACTGCAGCAGCCGGCTCTGGCCGGCGACCAGGCGCAGCGGGGCGATCTGGCTGCTGGCCAGATTGACCAGGCTACGGTGTTCCAGCATGACGCCCTTGGGTTGGCCGCTCGAACCCGAGGTGTAGATGACATAGGCCAGATGATGCGGTTTGAGGCCGGTTTCGCGTGGTGCGAGATTGCTGTCCCGCTCCCGGGTGATGTCCGGCCAGTCGCGGTCCAGGCAGAGGCGCGGCGTTGGGTCATCGGCCGGCAGCCGCTCCAGCAGCGGCTGCTGGGTGAGCAGAACGGCCGGCTGGGCATCGGCCAGCATGAAGGCCAGACGTTCGGCGGGATAGCCGGGATCGAGCGGCAGATAGGCGCCGCCGGCCTTGAGAATGCCCAGCAGTCCCACCACCATCGCCAGGCTACGCTCGACGCACAGCCCCACCAGCACTTCCGGGCCGACGCCGAGGCGACGCAGCCGGCGTGCCAGCTGGTTGGCCTGGCGGTTGAGCGTGCCGTAATCGAGCGATTGCCCGGCGAAGCAGGCGGCTGGAGCATGAGGATGATGTCGGGCCTGTGTCTCGAAGCGCTGCGGGAAGGTGCGCGTGGCAGGGTAGGGTGCGGCGGTGGCATTGCGCCGGGCCAGTAGCTCGTGGCGCTCGGCCTGATCGAGCAGCGGCAGTGCCTGCACGGGCCGTCCGCCGTGATGCACCATGGCCTGCAGCAGCTGGCGGAAGTGGCCGAGCCAGCGCGTCATGGTGGTGGCATCGAAAAGGGCTGTGGCGTAGTGCAGCTCGCCCTGGATGCGGTCGTCTGCTTCATACAGGTTGAAGGTGAGATCGAAGGGGGCAACCGGCAGGGGACGAGGCAGGGGCGCGAGGGTGAGGTCGGGCAGATCGATGGGCGCCTGCGGGGTGTTCTGCCAGGCCAGCATGACCTGGAAGAGCGGGCTGTGGCTCATGCTGCGCGGCGGCTTGACGGCATCGACGACGTGCTCGAAAGGCACGTCCTGACGGGCATAGGCGGCCAGGGTCTGTTCCCGTGCGGTATGCAGCAGGCTGGGGAGGTCCCGGTCGGGATCGATGCGCAGGCGCAGCGCCAGGGTATTGACGAAGAAGCCGACGATGGGCTCGAACTCGGTGCGTGGCCGGTTGGCTACCGGGGTGCCGATGATGATGTCGTGCTGTCCGCTCAGACGGCTGAGCAGCAGGGCCAGGCCGGCATGCAGCAGCATGTGGAGGGTGACATTGTGCTGTCGGGCCAGCCGGGCAAGGGAGCGGCTGAGTGCGACGGGCAACCGCAGCGGCAAGCTGCTGCCGTGGTGGTCTTGCACGGCCGGACGGGGGCGGTCGGTGGGCAGTTCGAGCAGGGCCGGAGCATCCTGGAGTTGTGTCTGCCAGTAGGCCAGCTGTGCCGAGTGCTGTGGGCTACCAAGCCATTGCCGTTGCCAGGCTACGTAATCGGCATACTGGACGGTCAGTGCATTCGGTGTCGGCTGGATAGCAGGTGAGGTGCTGCCCCGCAGGGCGGCCGTGTAATGGTCGGCAAGCTCTTGCACCAGCAGGCCGATCGACCAGCCGTCGGAGATGATGTGGTGCATGTCGAACGACAGGACATGCTGCTGATGGGTCATCCGGATCAGCTGGCCGCGGATCAGCGGGCCATGGACGAGATCGAAGGGGCGGCGGGCGGCTTCATCAAACCACTGCTGCAACTGCCGGTGGCGCTGTGCGGCAGGCAGGGCGCGTAGATCGTGCGATTCGAGCAGAAAACGGGCGTCGGTGGCGATGTGCTGCACGGCCTGGCCGTCGCGCAGCGGGAAGGTGGTGCGCAGGGATTCGTGGCGGGCCACCAGTGCATCGAGAGCATGTTGCAGGGCGGTGGTGTCGAGCGTGCCCCGCAGGGTCAGTGCTCCGGCCAGATGGTAGGCGCGGCCGGCGGCCGGGTCGAGTTGATCGAGGAACCAAAGTCGTTGCTGGCTCCAGGACAGGGGCAGAGGCAGGCTGCGGTCGGCCAGCGGGATGGGTGCGGTTTCTGCTGCACTGGTCTCTTCTTGCAGACGGCGAGCCAGAGCTG
>JAGOSV010000155.1 GCA_018062105.1 Sterolibacterium sp.
CTGTTCTGGCTGGCAGGTGGTTTCCTGCTGTATCGCCGCAATCCGCCGCTGCTCAGCATGCTGACCTTCGCCAACATGCTGCTGGCGCTGATGTGCAGCCTGCTGCAACCCTTCGGCCCCTTCCTGCTGGTACTCGGCTCGCCACTCATCATCGCGCTGATCGCCAATGCCTGTGCCGCCATCGCCGAATACGGCCCACTGCAACTCAGCCCGCTCATGCTGTTGCGCGGTCTGCGCGAACACGCCCGCCTGCTGCTGCGGCTGGGGGTCGTGCAAATGGCCTGCCTGATTCTCGTCACCTTGCTCGTCGATGCCGTGCTACCAGACATCGACCCGGCCGCCCTCCTCAAGCCCGGCAGCCCGGGCCAGCCCCCCGTACTGCCAGATACCCGACAGCTCGGCACCTTGCTGTTGCACCTCATCCTGGTTGCCCTGGCGGTTCTACCGGCCTTCTGGTTCGCTCCCCTGCTGACCGCCTGGCACGGCATCAACCCCGTCAAATCCGTGTTCTTCAGCCTGATTGCCGTCTGGCGCAACTGGCGTGCCTTCCTTGTCTACGTCCTGGCCGCCGGGACACTGGTTCTGCTGATCCCCGCCCTGCTAATGGCCCTGTTCTCCCTGCTGCCCGGCTTCCTCGGCAGCCTGCTGAGCACCGCCGTGCAGCTGCTGACACTACTGATGCTGGCTCCGATACTGGCCACCGGAGCCTATTGCAGCTACCGCGAAATCATTGTCCGGCACGACGGCAACGACCCCCGACGCGGCGAACCCCGGGCCATTGCATGAATGCCCCGCTGGGTCTTTTCGGCGGCACCTTCGACCCGGTGCATTACGGCCATCTGCGTCTGGCAGAAGAAGCGCGCAACCAGCTGCAACTAGCCGCCGTGCGCTGGATACCAGCCGGGCAGCCCGCTCACCGTCCGCTGCCCCAGACCACCCCGGCCCAACGCCTCGACATGGTGCGCCTGGCCATCGCCGGGCACCCCGGCTTCCAGCTCGACGACACCGAAGCACGAACCGACCAGCCCAGCTACACAGTCCATACCCTGCAACGCCTGCGCAGCGAGCTGGGAGCAACGCAGCCCCTGGTGCTGCTACTCGGCGCCGATGCCTTCCTCAGCCTGACCACCTGGCATCGCTGGCAGGAACTCTTCTCCTTGGCACACCTGGCCATCGCCACCCGCCCCGGCAGCTCTCTCGACCCGGCCAGCCTGCCCCAGCCCCTGGCCGCCGAATACATCGCCCGCCACAGTTCCTCCGCCACCGCCCTGATTCACCAGCCCGCCGGCCGAATCCTGCCCTTCACTATCACCCCGCTCGACATCGCCGCCACACGACTACGCCAAACCTTCAACCAGGGCGGCAGCAACCGCTATTTGCTCCCCGAGCCAGTTCTTGACTATATTTCCCGCAACACCCTCTACGCCGCCCCTCACGCACGAAAGCCCTGAATCCTGCATGGACGTCCGCAAACTACAAAAAATCGCCGTCACCGCCCTCGAAGACATCAAGGGACGCGACATCGAAGTTATCAACACCCGCAAACTCAGCCCGCTGTTCGAGCGCATCATCATCGCCAGCGCCGACTCCACCCGTCAGGTCAAGGCGCTGGCCCGCAATGTCCATGACAAAGTCAAGGAAGCCGGCGGTGAGGTCGTCGGCCTCGAAGGCGAAGAAGCCGGCGAATGGGTACTGGTCGACCTGGGCAGCATTGTCGTTCATGTCATGCAGCCCGCCATCCGCAGCCACTACAACCTCGAAGAACTCTGGCAAGCCGCCCCGGCCAGCTCGCGCAGCCGCAGCGCCCCCAAAACGCCCCCGCTGGAAGAGGATGCCACGGAGGATGCCTCAGCTTCGCCAGAATTCACGACGGTCGCGGCAGCGGCGCCGGCGCGCACCCCCCGCGCACCCACACCCCGGGCAACCCGGACACCGCGTAACGCCCCACCCGAAGCGTGAAGCTGCTGCTGCTGGCCGTTGGCACCCGTATGCCGGCCTGGGTCGATGCGGCCTATGCCGACTTTGCCAAGCGCATGCCGCGCGAACTGCCGCTGGAACTCATCGAAATCAAAGCCGAGCCGCGCAGCAATGGAAAACCGCCGGCCGTCCTGATGGCCGCCGAAGCCCAGCGTCTGCGCGCCGCTCTACCGGCACGCTGTCGCCGGATCATCCTCGATGAACACGGCGTCGATCTGACCACCCGCGCCCTGATGCAGCGTCTGGAGCACTGGCAAAGACAAGGTGATGATATAGCCCTGATCATCGGCGGGCCAGACGGCCTCGACCCCCACCTGAAACAGGAAGCCGACGAATCACTGCGCCTGTCCAGCCTGACACTACCTCATGCCCTGGTACGGGTACTCCTGGCCGAAGCCCTCTACCGCGCCGCCAGTCTGCTCAAGGGCCACCCCTACCACCGCGAATGACGGCAGCCAGCCGATGGCCTCGGCGGCGACAACTGATCAAGGAGCGGCAACGGACTGAGGGAAAGGGAAGGAAGGAGCCTTCGCTGTGCTTA
>JAGOSV010000156.1 GCA_018062105.1 Sterolibacterium sp.
GCCACTGGCGGCCAAGGGCGTCTTTCAGGGTGTATTCAATCTTCGGTCCGTAGAACGCACCCTCGCCTGGCGACAGTTCGAATTCGCAGCCCGATGCCTTCAGACCGGCAGCCAGTGCCTGTTCGGCTTTGTCCCAGCTTTCTTCGGTTCCGATGCGCTTGTCCGGGCGCGTTGCCAACTTGTAAATGATCTCGGTAAATCCAAAGTCCCGGTACACCTTTTGCAACAGCGTGGTGAATGTGACACATTCCGCCTGGATCTGGTCTTCGGTGCAAAAGATGTGGCCATCGTCCTGGGTGAAAGCGCGCACTCGCATGATGCCGTGCAGTCCACCAGATGGCTCGTTGCGATGGCAGTTGCCAAACTCGCCAAAACGCAAAGGCAGGTCGCGGTAACTCTTGATACCCTGCTTGTATATCAGAATGTGCCCCGGACAGTTCATCGGCTTGAGCGCATAGTCACGCTTCTCCGACTCGGTCGTGAACATGTTTTCGCGGTATTTGTCCCAGTGGCCGGTCTTTTCCCAAAGTGAAGCATCGAGAATTTGGGGGCCCTTGACCTCCTGGTAGCCGTTTTCTCGGTAGACCCGGCGCATGTATTGCTCAACCTCCTGCCAGACCGTCCAGCCCTTGGGGTGCCAGAAAACGGTGCCGGGCGAGTGGTCGTCAATATGGAACAGATCCAATTCCCGGCCCAACTTGCGGTGATCGCGCTTTTCCGCTTCTTCCAGCATGGTCAGGTACTGCTGCAACTCTTCCTTCGTGGCCCAGGCAGTGCCGTAAATCCGCTGCAGCATTTCGTTCCTGTGGTCCCCGCGCCAATAGGCGCCCGCCACCTTCATCAGCTTGAAGTGCCTCAGCTTGCCAGTGCTGGGCACGTGCGGCCCACGGCACAGGTCCTCGAATTTGCCTTCGCGGTAGAGTGAAACATCCTGGTCGGCGGGGATGCTCTCGATGATCTCGGCCTTGTAGTGCTCGCCCAGCATTTTGAAATGCGCCACGGCTTCGTCACGCGGGAGCACACGCCGGGTGACGGGCTCATCCAATACAGCCAGCGCTGCCATCTTCTTTTCAATGGAGACCAGATCTTCCGGTGTAAAGGGCCGTTTGTATGAGAAGTCATAAAAAAAGCCGTTTTCAATCACCGGTCCAATGGTCACCTGGGCCTCCGGGAACAGTTCCTTCACGGCATAAGCCAACAGGTGTGCCGTCGAATGGCGAATGACTTCCAGCCCCTCGGAGTCCTTGGCGGTAATGATGGACAGCGCACTGTTGTCCTCCAACCGAAAACTGGTATCAACCACCTTGCCATTGACCCGCCCGGCCAATGCGGCTTTGGCCAGGCCGGCACCAATGGAGCCGGCAACTTCAGCCACCGTCACAGGGCCAGGAAATTCACGTTGAGAGCCATCCGGAAGCGAAACTTGAATCATGGTTTGCAATAAAAAGAAGGAAATCGAGAAAAGAAAAAGCGCGGACATGCCCGCGCTTTCATGAAATCTGGTAGCTGCCTGCGCCCAAGGCGCGCGGACTACGGCCTTATTCGCTTGTGAATGATGCCGATGTAGTTCGCGGTGCCATAACCAGATTGCCTTTCTCGCTCTTGTCAGAGGATGTTCCTCGATTTTAACCGCAGATTCGCTCCGCCGCTGATGCAGAAGAAAGGCCGGCTCCCTCGCGGAAGCACGGCCCCTGCAGCGCAAGGGCTGCGTTCAGTGGAACTGCTCTTCTTCGGTTGATCCCGACAGGGCCTTCACCGAGGAAGAACCGCCCTGGATCACGGTCGTCACGTCGTCGAAGTAGCCCGCGCCCACTTCCTGCTGGTGCGAAACGAAGGTGTAACCCCTGTCCCGAGCTGCGAACTCGGGCTCCTGCACCATTTCGGTGTAGTGCTTCATGCCTTCGCCCCGGGCATAGGCGTGGGCGAACTGGAAGGTATTGAACCAGTTGATGTGGATGCCGGCCAGCGTGATGAACTGATACTTGTAGCCCAGCGCAGACAGGTCTTCCTGGAAGGACGCGATCTGCTTGTCGTTGAGGTTCTTCTTCCAGTTGAAGGATGGCGAGCAGTTGTACGAAAGGAGTTTGCCGGGGCAGGCCGCGTGCACGGCTTGCGCGAATTCACGGGCAAAGCCGATATCGGGCACACCGGTTTCGCACCACACCAGATCGGCGTACGGCGCGTAGGCCACGCCGCGGCTGATGGACTGCTCAAGGCCGTTCTTGACACGGTAGAAGCCCTCTTGCGTGCGCTCGCCGGTCAGGAAAGGCTTGTCGTTGGCGTCGTGATCGCTTGTGATCAGGTTGGCGGCTTCGGCGTCGGTGCGGGCCAGCACGATGGTCGAAACGCCCATCACGTCGGCGGCAAAGCGCGCGGCAATCAGTTTCTCGCAGGCCTCTTGCGTGGGAACCAGCACCTTGCCACCCATGTGACCGCACTTCTTCACAGCGGCCAACTGGTCCTCGAAGTGCACGCCGGCAGCTCCAGCCGCAATCATGTTCTTCAT
>JAGOSV010000085.1 GCA_018062105.1 Sterolibacterium sp.
AAGCTGCCTGACCGACTGCGAGTCTATCAAATGCGATGTGTTATTGCATCAACAATCATGGTGCAGTGAGCTTCCCCCGAAATTTCGTCTTCCAGGAGATGGGGTATAACGCCCCGGGAAACTGGCAGGCGGTCGCCTTCCGGGTGGGGCGCTTCGCGGCGGGCATTGCGTGGACGATCTGCGTCGTTTGTACTAACATTGGGTCTGCTGTATGCCCAAGGAGACTCGTCATGCCCGTAGCTACTTCCACCGCGCGTACCGCTCGACTCGGGCTGCGTGCGACCCCTGAGCAGGAGACCGTACTGCGTCGCGCCGCTGAAGTCGCGCACAAGTCGCTGACGGATTTCATTCTCGACGCCGCCTATCAGGCAGCCGAGCAAGCTTTGCTCGACCAGCGATTGTTCATGGTTTCCGGGAGCCAGTACCAAGCGATCCTGGAAATGCTGGATCGGCCGGAATCTGACAACCCCGGCTTGGTCGACCTGTTCTCTCGTCGTCCGGTTTGGGCCAATAAATGAGCCTGTCCGCACCGCAGCCGCTCGACGCGCATCATCGCCCGGAAGAGTTTGACTGCGGAAAGCCCGCTCTCACCGATTGGCTGCTCCGCCACGCACGCCAAGCCCAAGGCAGCGGTTCGGCAAGAACCTTTGTCGTATGCGATGGGGAGCGGGTTACTGGATACTTCAGTCTGACTGTTGGCCAGATAGACACACTCGAAGCGCCCGAGCGAATTCGTCGTGGCATGGGGCAGTATCCGATTCCGCTGGTCATCCTGGCGAGGCTTGCTGTTGATCTCGACTACCAAGGGCAAGGTCTTGGTTTCAGCATGCTGCAGGATGCCATCCGCCGTACCCTCGCGATTGCTGAACAGGCGGGCATCCGAGCGCTGCTGACGCACCCCATCGATGCCGGTGCCGAGGCGTTCTATCGTCGTTTCGGCTTCGAGCCCACGCCAGACAATGAACGGCAACTGATTCTGCTACTCAAGGATGCGCGGCGTTTTGCTGGAACACCAAAATGACGTCGAAGGATTCAAGCGCGGAGGCAGGCATGACTGCAAGCAACATATCGGATTTTGATCAGACTGAGCTTCCATCCGACTTCGACGATTGGTACGAGCCGGCGTCACCACATAGGTCGGATGCAGATACATGCCGCGTTGGGCTTCGTAGGACAGTGGCCCCAGTCCCGCGGCCTCCTGACCGTTGAAATCAAGCTCCGTCGTATCTTGCAAACACAGCACCACAGCATGCTGACGCATCCGGGCCTCGGTGCGTTCCACATGCGGGGCCAGAATGTCTTGCCAACCCAGTTTGCGTTTCTTCTCGCTCGACTGCTCAAAAAACCGATAGGCCGCCTGCGTCTCCGACCAATCTGCACACGCCCCAGGAATGCTCGCCGTCGGCTTGTCCGCAAACCGTGTCGCCAACTTCACCAACCGTTGATTCAGCCGATCATCACCCAATGCCGCTCCCGAAAACTCTTTCATCGCCCATGCCTCCATCGCCGCCTTCCCAGAGAAAAGACTGTTCAAAAGCAAAGGGTGTGCCAGATTCTGACGGCTAGCCGCAAAATTCGCAGAAAAAGTCATCAGATCAGGGCATGCAAAATGAGTTGTGTGGAACGATATGCGTCAAGCGGGGTCGGGTGCTGGGTATGTTGTGGTGGAACTGCCAACTACGTCACTGATACCCCTAGAATAGGGTGCGCTTTTCATGTGGTCACACGTTTCTGTGAGATATGCCTACTAGGAATCGTCAGCCGTCGGCTGTCAATGGTCAATGGCGGTGGCCATGGTGGTCATGGAAATCATGGATAAGGGATGTTGCTGGAGGGTAGATTGCACCTCTTGTCCATTCTATGCTAATAACATTCAAGGAAAACGTCATGCTATCGCAACGTGTCTTGCGTCATCTGGCGCACTTGGTATGGATATGGGGGCTGGCTATGGCGGGCATGGTCGGACTTGCCGGATGCAGTGGTGGTGGTGGTGGGGCTAGTGCCTCCACTTCTTCGACAACCTCCACGACAACCCCTGTGACACCAACCACGCCTGCAGTTACCCCTTCGGTGCCAGGGGTGCGTGTCATGCGTGCCGGAGCGGAGACAGCGGGTGACTGGCTGACCTTTACGCTCAATGTGCAGGATTTTGCCTATCCGGAACGCAGCGCGGCGACGGTGGAGCGCGTCATCAATTTGCACGAGCAGTACCAGCTGCCGGTGGATATTTATCTGACCGACAACACCTTGGCTACATTCGAAACCAGTTATCCCGAGCTGCTCAACCGTCTGCGTAACTCGGCTTATGTCGGACTTAATTATCACATCCGCCCGCCCAAGCCGTATTACACGGGTTATGACTGGGCGGGGTTGTCCTCTCAATCGCAAAGTGACCAGCTTGCCAGTGTCCGGAATTATGAAAGTCACGTGACCGATTTAGTGACGGGGCTGCCGACGACGGCCAGCGGCGGTTTCGTTCGGCTCAAGCAGCTGACGGGCAATAATGCAGTGATCGCGGCATTTCAGGCGGATGCAGCACTCTATCCTGTCGTGTCTCAGGTATTTCGTGAGCTGGGTGCCAATATGGGGATTTCGCATGCGGCGCCGTATATCAACTTGGGCACGCAGAGCTTGGGGTTGAACATGCGTCCGGAACATTACGATCTGTTGCTGTTTCAATCCCCAGGGCAGAGTGCTGCCAGTCTGATTGAGGCGGGTTTTGTTGCGGCTCATGGCACAGCAGGAGCGGTTAGTCCGTTTGTGGTCGGGGTCAAGATGCACGATAACGATTTCTTTGCCCAGTCCTCGGCATGGACGACCACTTATGTGAATGCGCCCCGCCGTCCGCCCTGGAGTCTGTCTGCACGCTCAGGCCTGAAGACCGAGGCTGAAATGGCGGCACAATGGACTCTGTACGAGGAGGCATTGGCCTGGGCTAGTGCCAATCGCAGCCATGTTGCCGTGGCCAATGGTTTGGGGCTGAATGCGGCCATTGCTGCCGCTCCGTCACAACCGACGCTGTATGTGGCGGGCACCATGCATATCGAATCCAGTCCCAAGCGTTGGCCGAATCCGGATCAGTTGATGGCGTTCTTTCAGCGTGCTACCGCGATTGGTCGGGTTGGCTCGCAGGCCAACGGTATGCGTTGGTCCATCGGTGCCGATATTGGTTGGCTGAATGGAGAAAAGCGGGCTGCCGAGATTGTCCGTACGCTCAGTGCACTAGGGGTGGAGTGGGATGTCCATGTGCATTCACCCAGCGATCGGGCAGCCGCCGCACAGCGCATCATTGCCCTAGGTGGGACACCTACCACGGTACTCTCTGGCGTGCAGGTCAGCGACATCGACAGCGTGCGTGTGGCACAGTCTGGCAGTGCGGGTTACAGCTGGCAGGCAGTGTCGATGTGGGGGCTGGTGCGCACAGGGAGCCATAGTGCTGGCTCGGAAGATTTGAGTGCCGGCCTGTGGCAGCCCCGCAGCAGCACGGACTGGCAGGCGCATGACCCGGCCGCCAGCCTGGTGGCCGTGGGCGGGGGCAGCCGGGCACTGGCCGAGGCAGAAACCCTGGCGGTACAGTTGGTGACCAGCAAAGGCTATACGGCACCGTTGTACAGTACTTCCATCATGGTGGATTCGTACACACTGACGGTTTCTGATGCGGTCAATGCCGGTACGTCCACTGACGGGATCGATGCGATCGAGACGTTTGCCAGCCGCATGGGTGCCCGCACCAATGTCCGTTGGGCCAGCCTGTCGGAGATTGCTCGTGCCTGGCGCAGTGCGGGCAGCATTCCCAGCCGGATTGTCGGCACGCAATGACCGGCAATGACCGGCAATGACCGGCAATGACCGGCAATGACCGGGCTGGTGGCTGGCGCGACAGGCAAGAAAAAACCCAACCGATAAGGGTTGGGTTTTTTAAATTGGTGGTGATGAGTGGACTTGAACCACCGACCCCCGGATTATGAATCCGATGCTCTAACCGGCTGAGCTACATCACCCCTTGCCGGCGACCTGCAGACTGCCGGGAAACGGGAGCCAGGCACACCGGAAAGCGGGGGATTATCCTGAGATTGCGCAAGACTTGTCAAGTTCGCTGCACTTCGCGACAATGCCGCGATGAATATGGGAAGCGTGAGCAGTGTGAGAAATGCGTCTGCCGGTGCGCGGCAGTTCGATGTCGTTATCATCGGTGGTGGGCTGGCCGGCTTGTCGCTGGCGGTGGCCTTGCGTAATAGCGGCCTGTCGCTGGCGCTGGTCGAGGGGCAGCCTCCGGCGCGGCTGGCGGCGGATCAATGGGATGCCCGCGTGTATGCCATCAGTCCTGGCAACGTCCGCTTTCTCGATGAAATCGGGATATGGGCCCATGTGGCGACTGGAATGGCGGGGGCGGACGGGGCGCTTGGGCAGACACGCCTGGCGGCGGTGGAAACGATGGATGTTTTTGGCGATGCCCGGGGGCGGTTGTCGTTCTCGGCCTATGAGGCCGGGGTCGATGCGCTGGCCTGGATTGCTGAGTCTTCCCTGTTGCAAGGTGAGCTGTGGGAGACGGTACGGCGTCAGGGCAATCTCGGGTTGTATTGTCCGGCCCGGCCGGCGGCATTGTCGCTGGCGGCGGATGCGGCCTGTCTGACACTTGAAGATGGCCGGCAACTGACGGCGCAGCTGGTGGTGGCGGCCGATGGCGCACAGTCCTGGACGCGTCAGGCGGCGGGCATCGAGGTGCGCTTTCATGCGTATGAGCAGATGGGTGTGGTGGCCAATTTTTCCTGTGCCCGGCCGCACGATCAGACGGCATTCCAGTGGTTCCGTCCTGATGGCGTTCTGGCCTGGCTGCCGTTGCCAGGGCAACGCCTGTCCATGGTGTGGTCGACGAGCCCGCGCCATGCGGCGGAATTGCAGGCTTTGTCTGCCGAGGCACTCTGTGCGCGGGTGGCCGAGGCCGGCCGGCAGCGGCTGGGAGCGCTGGAGCTGCTGACACCACCGGCGGCGTTTCCGCTGCGCCTGATGCGCGCACCGCAGGCGGTGGCACCACGGTTGGCGCTGATCGGTGATGCAGCGCACACCATCCATCCCCTGTCGGGGCACGGCATCAATCTGGGCTTTCAGGATGCGCGGGAACTGGCGTGTCTCCTGAGCGACAAACCGCCACACATTGATTGTGGCGATGTACGGTGGTTGCGGCGCTACGAGCGGGCGCGTGGCGAGGAGGTGGTCGCGCTACAATCGGCAACGCATGTCTTGCAGCGTCTGTTTGGCAGCACCACCCCGCCGCTGGGCTGGCTGCGTAATACCGGGCTGAATCTGACCCAGTCTTTGCCGTTGCTGAAGAATGTTCTGGTTCGTTACGCGATGGGTTGAATTGGCAACCCTTCGTTTTCTGGTTGTTTCATTTTTTCATTCTGGAGCCTTCATGTTCAAGAAATTTCTCGTTAGCGCCACCCTGGGTCTGGCCGCATTGACCTGCACCATCGGTACGGCCAATGCCGGTGAGGCCGAGATCCGCAAGGCGGTGACCACCCTGTTTGGCCCGCAGGCCAAGGTGGATGGGGTGCGTAAGGCAGAAGTGCCGGGGCTGTACGAGGTGCGCATCGGTACGGATGTGCTGTATGCCGATGAAAAGGGCAATTACCTGATTCATGGCAACATCATGGATGTGCGTAGCCGCAAGGATCTGACCGAAGAGCGGCGCAGCAAGCTGTCGGCCATCAAGTTCTCCGAGCTGCCGCTGGAGCTGGCCGTCAAGACGGTGCGGGGCAATGGCAAGCGCGTGTTCGCCACCTTCGAGGATCCGAACTGCGGCTACTGCAAGAAGCTGGCCAAGGAAATGGCCGGGGTGACGGATATCACCATGTATACCTTCCTGTACCCGATCCTGTCGCCGGATTCGATGGAAAAATCCAAGGGCATCTGGTGCGCGGCGGATCGCTCCAAGGCCTGGCAGTCCTGGATGGTCGATGGAACCGCACCGGCCGGTGGCAATTGCGATCATCCGATCGATAAAGTGGTAGCGCTGGGTAACAAGCTCGGTATCCGTGGCACCCCGACCATCTTCTTTGCCAATGGTGAGCGCATTCCTGGCGCGGTGCCGGTCAATGTGCTGGAGCAGAAGCTGGGTACTGCTGCAGCCAAGTAAGTCAGCAGAAACAGGCAGTGGAAGGTGCGTGCTGGGGGGGGGCGGTATTCTGCCCTCCCTCGCCCCCGCTCGGGATGCTGGATTATTGCCCGGCCCTGGGATTGAACATGCGCAGCATGGCGTTGAAGGCGCTGGAGCTGTGTTGCGGATCGTAGCGTTCGAGCAGCTTGCGCTGGCGTTCGCGCCGTTGTTCGGGCAGCAGGTCGAGAATGCGCTGACGCTCCTCAACGATTTCCTGGTGCATGCGATCCGTCACGAACAGGAAGGGAATCGGCCGGTACAGCCCGTCGCTGCCCTGCACATGGTAGCGCAGGGGCTGGGCGGCAGGATTGCGGTGGGCGGGCTTCTTCATGGGCTCTCAGTGTGATGGCAGATACGGCGCACTGCAGATTCTACAACCCGTCAGGCAGCGTGGGGATGGCAGCGGCCAGAGTGGCGTGTGTGGGTAGGTGCGCGGCTTGCTGGCGGAAGGATTCTGGGACGGGGGCGATTTTGCGGTTGGTGTAGTCCATGAACACGATGCCGGATTTGCCTCGTGCCACTTCGCGCCTGGAGGTTTTTTCGCTCATTTGCCAGATGAGGTCGCAGCCATTGCGGCTGAATTCGTGGGCCAGCATGGTGATGACCATGATCTCTCCCTGAAAGGCCTCGGATTTGTATTGCACGGCGGCATCCGCGAGGATGATGCCAACGCCGTCGATGTCGCCTTCGTGATAACCCAGCGCACGGAAGTAGCGGGCGCGTGCTTCTGACACCAGGGTCAGCAGCTGGGCGTTGTCGAGATGGCCGCCGTAGTTGATGTGGCTCTGGTAGATGGCCAGCTCGGTGGCGAAGGAAAACTGCTCGGGAAGGTCGATCTTGATGCGGGGCATGGCGAATCCTGTGGCGGTCGTGCGGCGTGTTTTGCGCGGCTTCAGAACGGAAAGAGGCTGGCCGGTGGCTGATTGCGCAATTGTTGCAGGATGGCCTGCAGGCGCGCACCGGATGGGGATTGGTCGGCTGTCGGTAGATGGGGGATCAGGCGGGCGACGAGCCGGAGCGGATCTGGGTTCGTGTCACCGGCGGGAGTATGTCGCTCCAGGCGTTGTTTCATGGCGTGCAGTTTCAGCTGTCGCCGGGCTTCGAGATGCTCTGCCGGGGTGGGCAGGTCGAGGCTGGCTTCGAGCTGGAGCAGCAGATGGGCGAGTGTGTGGTCATCTGCTGGTGGCGTGTTGGCGCTTTGCGGCTGTGCTGCCGCGAGCCACAGCGGGGGCAATATGGGTGGGGCGGTATTGCTGCCGGTGCAGGTGAATGGCCATGGTGCGTGGTCTTGGTCTTGATCTTCGCGGCTGCGTTGCAGCCAGGCATACAGAGTGTCAAATTCGCGCTGCCAGCGCTGCCGGCGCAGGTGGCTCAGATGCTGGCGTGCTTGCTGGCAGAGTTTGCGCCACTCCGTGTCGAGCGGATGGGTGCGCTGGCCAGGGCTGGCGTGGTGTGCGTGGTGTGCGTGGGGCAGGCAGGCCGCCCAGCGCCGTTCTAGTGTGTCGATGTGGTGTGTCAGTTCGTGATCGGGGCATGATGGTGCGGCGGCAGACAGCAGGGTGCGTAGTTCGTCGATGAGCGTGCCCCGTTGCGCCTGTTGTGCCTGCTGCTCGGCATGCTGGCTCTGGCGGGCGGCCTGACGTTGGGCAAATAGTTCGTCGATGGCCTGCTGAAAGGTGCGCCAAAGGGCTTGTTCTTCCTTGTGCGGCAACAGGTGCAGGCGGGCACGCTGCTGCCATTCGGCTTGCAGTGTGCGTGCCGTCGTTGTTGTGCCGCGATCCTGAAGGTGCAGTAGTTGCTGGGCGCGTTCGATCAGGACGCAACGTCGTTGGTGTTCTGCTTGTCTGGCTTGTTGCAGGGGCTGTTCCAGACGGGCGAGGGCGTTGTCCAGGTGTTGCTTCAGCGCTGGTAGTTCTGCCGCCGGCAAGGTGTGTTCCGGAGGGCCAAGCTTGCGCCATGCGGCATGAAACTGCTGCAACGTTTGAGCTACTTCGTGCCATGAGACAGCGGCAGCGGTGGCAGTGGCGGCGCTTTCTGTCGGGGCGGCTTCATCCGGCAGGGGCTGGCTGTCCAGTTGTGCCAGCAGCGCCCGCCGTTGTTGCAGGTTTTGCTGGCGTTTTTCGTCGCGCTGTTGTTGCTGGGCAGAGATGGGCTGCCAGGCGGCTTGTAGTGCCCGGTCAAAGCGTTGCCACAGCGCATGAGGTGCTGTGCTGCCGCTGGCGGCCAGGGATTTCCAGCGGGCTCTCAGCTTGCCGATGCTGCGGCCATGCAGGGGTAGCGCGGTGGCCGGGAGGCTGGCGGCCTGCTGTGCCAGCTGTTCGGCTTCTGCCATCAGGGTTTCCCAGGCCTGGTGGTCGCCCCAGCGCTGCCATTCCTTGAGCCGGGCAAATTCGCCTTGCAGATGTTGCAGGCGGTTTTTCAGTTCGTCAGATTTTTCTTGTGGCAAGGAGGATTGCGCCAGATGTTCGCGCAGGCTGGCCAGTTGTGCGGCGGCTTCCTGCACGTGGCCCTGTGCCAGCGTCGTTTCCAGCGTGTCCAGTTGTTGTTGCCAGGTCTGGTGTACGGCACGCTGCTGTGCGGCGGCCTGCGCCTGTGCCTGTTGGGCTGCCTGGTAGTGTTGCTGGCGGGCAGCGGCTTCCTCGCGCATGAT
>JAGOSV010000086.1 GCA_018062105.1 Sterolibacterium sp.
GGTCAAGGTAGCCGCGTGCCACACCGATGCCGCCGATGTGAATCTCCCCAGCAACGCCCAGGGGCACCAGCTGGCCGTGACCGTCCAGAATCCGGATGCGGGTGTTGGCAATGGGGCGGCCAATGGGAACGCTGGGTGCGTCGGGTGTATTGGGTGTATTGGGTGTTTCCGCCGAAGGCGCATCGAGCGGTATGGCGCGGCAGGTGGACCAGATGGTAGTTTCGGTCGGGCCGTACAGGTTCCACAGGGTGTCGATCTTGCCGTGTAGCTGGCCGACGAGTTCGCGGCTCAGGGCTTCTCCGCCGCACAGTGCCTTGAGGCCAGGATGTCCGCGCCAGCCGCTGGCCAGCAACATGCGCCAGGTGGCCGGGGTGGCTTGCAGCTGGGTGATGTCGTGTTCCTGCAGGGCGGCGGCCAGCAGCCGGCCGTCGCTGGCGGTGTTGCGGCTGGCCAGCACCAGCTGCGCACCGCACATTAGTGGCAGAAAGATTTCCAGTGCGGCGATGTCGAAGGACAGCGTGGTGATGCCGAGGATGCGGTCGGTTTCCCGCATGCCGGGCTGACGCTGCATCGAGTGCAGGAAACTGACCACGCCGCGATGTTCCAGCATGACCCCCTTGGGACGGCCGGTGGAACCGGAGGTGTAGATGACGTAGGCCAGGTTGTCCGGGGTCAGGCCGGTTTCCGCAGCGATCAGGTTGTCGCTGGCCTGGGTTTCGAGGTCGGGCACGATCTGGTCGAGCAGCAGGATCGGGCAGGTGGGCAGTGTCCGGACAGCCGTTGTCGCGTCCTTTGGCGCCTCGTTCGTTATTTCGTCGAGCAGGGCGGTCAGGGCGCTCTGGCTCAGCAGCAGCACGGGACGGGCATCTTCCAGCATCTGCTGGATACGCGCTGCCGGATAGGCCGGGTCGATGGGAACATAGGCACCACCGGCCTTGAGGATGGCCAGCAGGGCAATGACCATGTCCGGGCCGCGCTCGAGGCACAGCGCCACCCGCTGGTCTGGCCCGACACCGTGGCTGCGCAGGTGGCGGGCTAGCCGGTTGGCGCGGGCATTCAGCGTGCCGTAGTCGAGACGGCAGTCGGAGTTGGGGTCGGAGCCGGAGCCGTTACTTTCGCAGACCAGGGCGGTGCGGCTGGCGGCGCGGGCGACCTGGGCCTCGAACAGGGTGTGGATGAGCAGGTCCGGGGCGACCGCCAGGGAGGTGGCATTGAACTCCTGCAGCCGCCGCCGCTCGCGCGGGGGCAGGAGGGAGAGGGACAGCACGGGCTTGTCCGGAGTGATTTCGAGGGCGCGTACCAGCTCTTGTAGTGCGACATGCAGGTAGGCGTTGATGCGTCCCGGAGCGACACGCGGATCGGTCTGGCTGACCAGGGTATAGCCCTCGCCCAGGTCATCGACGGCGATGGTGAAGGGGTAGTTGGTGCGCTCCTGGCTGGCCAGTACCTCGATGCCGGGGTGGCTGCGCTGCTGGGCGGTGCTGCTGTGGCGGAAGTTGAGGACGGCGGTAAATAGCGGAGTACCGGCAGCTACGCCGCTGACCTGCTGGGCCAAGGCCAGCGAGGCCTGCTCGTGGTGCAACAGTTCGATCAGCTCGGCCTGTACCTGCTGGACGAACTGGCGCACGCTGTGCTGGCGCAGCGTCAGGCGCAGGGGCAAAGTGTTGATGAAGAGACCGACGACCGGACCGCCGGCGGCCTGTTCCTGGCTGCGCCCGGATAGCACGCTGCCGAACACCACTTCGTCGCGGCCGGTGGTGTGCGCCAGCAGCAGGGCCATGGCAGCATGAAACAGGCTGGCAACATTGAGCCGGCGCTGCAGGGCGCAGCGGCGCAGACGCTCGGCCAGATAGGCATCCACGGATAGATGGGCTTCGCTGATCTGGCTGCCATCACCATGCACATCGAGCAGATCAAAGGGGGCGGTCGGTTCGTCGATGTCGGCCAGCCGCTGGCGGAAATGCTGCACGGCGGCTGCGCTGCGCTCCTGTGTCAGGGTACGGGCGACGAAGTCTCGGTAGGGCAGGGGCGGGGGCAGCGGGGCGTTCTTGTCGCGCAGCAGGGTCATGGCCTCTCCCAGCACGATGTCGAGCGAGATGTGGTCGGTGACGATGTGGTGGAACTGCAGCAGGACGTAGTAGCGGGGACGCTGCGGGGTCGATGTGCCAATCCGCACTTCCGGTATTGCCTGAGCGACTTGTACGCGCAGCAGGGGGGCGTGTTGCAGGTTCATGTGCAGGGCGGGCGTAGCCATGCGGGTGCGCAGCTGGGCGAGTGGATCGCGCTGCGGGTCGAGGGCGAGCCGCTCTACATCCAGTTTCACCTGACGCAGGACGATCTGCAGTGGTTGATCGTCTTGCCAGTAAAGGGCGGTACGCAGGGCATCGTGGCGCTGCAGCACAGCTCGCAGGGTGTTCAGGAAAGCGGTGTAGAGAGCTTCGCCTTCGATCTGCAGCAGTACCGGCAGGATGTAGGCATCACCTTGTTCGCTCAGCAGGTGGTGGAACAGCAGGCCTTCCTGCAAGGGGGTCAGCGGGTAGATGTCCTGGAGGTTGGCCGCACCGCCAGGGACTGCGGAGGCAATGCGCTCGAGGAGGGCTGCATCGGGAGGTGACCAGGGCAGGGCGGCGGGTGAGGAGGGCAGGGGTACCGGATTGCTGCCGGAGGCAGGGGGCAGACCCGTGGCTCCCGGAGAGGCTGCCGCTTTCCGCAGGCGACGCAGCAGCAGATCCCGCTTGAAGGCATCCAGGTTTTTCGTTGAACGTGTCGAACTCATCGTGTTGGGAAAAGCACCCCCGCCGGGTGGCCATGTTGCCGCTGTTGCGGACGGAGCGATTGCGCTTTCCTGTCTTTCGTCCGCTTTCGTCCGCTTGTCTTTGTGATTCTCCGGAACTGCTGGTTTTTTGGTGGTTTCTTCCTCCTGTACCGCCTGCATCCCGGTGAAGTCGGACTATACCAAATCGCTGCGCGGCTGCTGCCATCCGGCAGGGCTCGAACATGCTGCAGATGTGATCCAGGACGCATGAAAGCATGGGTTTTCCGGAGCACGCCGGGTTTTCTCATAAAAAATACTGGTGGTATGGCAGTTTCTGCTGGTCGGATGGGTGGGGTGGGTGGGTTTTTCCGGTTCATCGGTGATGACCCACACAGGGCGTGCGGCGACTCTTGTGCTCCAATCAATCAGCCGGTTAATTGACAGAATGCGGACGATCGGCCTAAATACGCAGGATGAACGTTCCTCCTGCCCCGCGCCGGGCCGGCCGTCCGGTCGGTGCCGATGTTGCCATTGCGACACGCAAGAAAATTCTCGATGCCGCCACCCTGTGCTTTGCCGAGCTGGGCTATGCCGCCGCCAGCAATCGCGAAATCGCGCAACGTGCCGGGGTCACCAGTGGTTCGCTGTATCACTATTTCGATTCCAAGGCGGCCTTGTATCGCGCTGCCTTGCAGGATGCCAACCAGATCCTGATTGCTGCCTATCATCAGATTGAACACGAGCTGCCGGCTGCCCGCAGTGTCGATCAGCTCTGCCTGGGGCTGGAGCGCGCCTTTGAGGTTGCCCGCGCCCGTCCCGGCATGATGAATTTTGCGTCGGCTTCGGCGCTGGAAATCCAGCGCAACAAGGAGCTCGACTGGCTGGCGCGTGAAGATGCCGAGGCCTTTCCGATGTTTTTCCGCCGCCTGCTCAAGCGCGCCAAAAAGCGTGGCGAACTGGGCGCACAGGTGAATATCGATGCAGCCATGAACGTCATCCTCATTTCATTTGCCAGCCTGGCCTTTTTGCAGGGCAAACAGGTGAGCGATGCCTCCTTCGATGCTTCGCTGAAAGCCTTTCAGCAGTTGTTGCGTGGTGAAATGTTCCCCGTCCATGCGCCGGCCTGAAGCCCCTCCATCGGCATCGATCCTGCAACTGCAGGCCACGCCCGATGATCATCGCATCGCCCGTTATGCGGCCGCCGCCATTGCCCTGTCGGTCGTCGAGGCGGCCATCCCCAGCCCGTTGCCGGGTGTCAAGCCGGGACTGGCCAACATCATTACCCTGATCGTGCTGGCGCGCCATGGCTGGCGCGATGCTGTGTGGGTCACCTTGCTGCGGGTGCTGGCCGGCAGCCTGGTGCTGGGGCAATTTCTCGCCCCGGGTTTTTTTCTCAGCTTGACCGGCTCATTGTTCAGCCTCGGCGTATTGGGGCTGGCGGTGCATCTGCCGGCACGCTGGTTTGGCCCGGTCAGCCAGAGCCTGCTGGCGGCTTTTGCCCATATCGGTGGGCAGTTGCTGCTGGCACGTTTATGGCTGGTGCCACATGATGGATTGTTTTACCTGACTCCCTTGTTTGCTACGGCCGCCCTGGTATTCGGCCTGGCCAACGGCCTGGCGACCGCCCGGCTGCTGGCCGAGCCACCACCCGGATGATTGCCTGTTTGCGTCCCGCCTCCGGTGGCTCATGGCTGCCCGGTCTTTGCCTCATCGGTCATGACTTCCGCAGGAGGCCAGACGAAATCGCGGGGGCGTGCCAGCAGTCGCCGCAACAGCATGCCTGGCAACGGGCGCAAGTCGCTCATCCGCCGCTGACGTGAACGCATTGCCGTCCATAGGGCCAGACCGAAGCTGACCGCCAGATTGGTGGCACCGATCAGCGCCACACCGGCCAGGCCGGCCAGCAGTACCGTCCAGGCCAGATTGAAATCCTGTGCCACCGTGGCAAAGGCCAGATAAGCCGACGAGAAGGTGATGTGCCGGATGTCCAGCGGCAAGCCGAGCAGGAAGCCGACAAAGCCTGTCAGCCCCAGCATCAGGCCGAAATAGAAATTGCCGGCCAGGGCACCGAGGTTGTGCTCGATATAACGCCCCAGCCGCCAGCTCCGCTGCTCGCCGATGAGACGCACGAGCCATGGATGTGCGGCGATACGCTCCGGAATGTGGTGATAGAGCGCCTTGTTGTCGTAATAGCCGGAGACCAGGCCGGCCACGAACAGCCACACCCCAGCAATGGCGGCATGCGGCATGCCGTAGCCGTCGATCGGTTGCAGATCGTGCAGCAGATGATTGGCCTTGTCGGGATCGACCAGATGAACGCCTGTGTCGACATACCACAGTAGCCCCAGTGCCAATGCCGTCGGGATGGTCAGCAGGACATTGCCGACAATGGCGATGAACTGGGTGCGTGCCACCTGCACCATCAGCTCGACCAGGGCCTGGTAACCCTCGGCATTTTTGCTGCCGGCCGGCGGCAGTGTGGCGGCAATGGTGGCCGCGGTCATGGCTGGTTGTTTGGTGGCGATGGTGCAATGCAGGAGATGGATGATGACAAAGCCGATGCCGTAATTGAGGCCAAACGCCAGCGCTTCGATCAGGGGCGGCAGATGTGCCTTGGCCATCTGGATTTTCAGTAAGGCCATGCATCCGATGATCAGCCCGGCACCGGCCGCACTGCGGAACATGGCTAGCCATTCCTGACGTGTGCTGGTGATGTAATGCTCGCCGGTGTGGCTGGCGTGCTCCGTCACCTGCAAGGCCAGCAGCTCGGTGTTCTGGCGGAGAACATCGCGCAGGCTGTGCTTGCGGTTTTCTGCCATGACAAGCTGCAAGAACAGGTGCAGCAAGGTCTCTCCCTGGGAGGCTTCAATGACGGGATCGACCAGCGTCAGCAACTGCTGCATGCGTTCAATGTGCTGTTCGAGGCGCAGCAGGTGATAGGTCAGGCTGACCGAGACCCCGTGACGCAAGGCATGTTTGCGGATCCGGATGATCTGCGTTGTGCATTGTTCGAGCAGCACCATGATCTGCTTCTGGTCGTCTTCCAGCGCGCAGTCCTCCACCAGCGACTGGCGGTAGTTCTCGACGAAGCTGAGGGTTTCGACGTTCTGTCGGACGAAGGGCGACTCGAAACGCTCCATGTCGGGGGCATTCTGTACCAGCTCGGGTTCGAGGCCGATGGTGGCGATGCGGCAGGACAGGACATGGATGGCTTCGAGCATCTGCAGCCGGCTGTAGGCATCCGTCCGTTCGGGGGGCTGCGGCCACAGGCTGTGGTACAGGTCCTGCCACACTGCGTAGGGAATGGCCGCCAGCCAGAGGTGATCGTTCTTGCGGTGAAACAGTAGCCCGAAAACGTCCTTGAGCTGCTCTGGCCGCGGCCGGAGGGGCAGCAGCCATTCACCGATGCGCCGCCGCAGGGCGGCCAGCATGGGCTCATTGGAAAAAATGCCGGTGTCGGTGTAGAGCTGCACCTGGCGGGTGGTGTTGAACAGTTCGTGTAGCTGCTGGCGCACCGCCTGACGATAGTCCACATGCTGTTCGAGCAGGAAGGACAAGGCGCGCAGATTGTTGATGGCGGCCTCGAGATCGTTATGGCGACGCGGGCGCAAGGCATCGACCAGGCGACGGAGTAGCGGTAACGCCTGTCCGGCTGGTGCGTCGGACATTGTTTGCAGGATGGATTCCATGAATTTGAGTGCCGCGAAAAAACGAAGGGGACAATGAGAACAACGAGAACGATGCAACGATGGCGCTGTAATAAACGCGGCAGGATACGACAAGTTAGAATGATCGGCCATGTCCGCCCATCGCCTTGCCGCCCTCTGGCGCAACGTTCTCGACGATCCCACGCTCTCTGCCGGCCAGCGCCGCTGGCTGGCCGACGAAGGATCGCTCACGACCCGCCTGCGTGCCTGCTGTCAGGATTTTTCGGTCGAGGTGCTGCGCCAGAATCTGGGCCGGCCGTTGCGGGACGAAGCCGCCTTGCTGGGCCGGCCGCCCCATCAGCTGGCCTGGCTGCGTGAAGTGTTACTGAAGACCGATGGTGTGCCGCAGGTCTTTGCCCATTCAGCACTGGCACGCCACGAGGCACGCGGCCCGTGGCAACTGTTTGCCGGCATGGGCAACCGGCCACTGGGGGCGGCGCTGTTCTCCGATCCTGGCATCGACCGCCAGCCGCTGCAATTCCGCCGCCTCGATGCCCGTCACCCGTTGTATCGGGCGGCCTTGCAGGCGGCCGGGCCGTTTTTGTCCCCGGTGCCTCCCCCGCATCTCTGGGCACGTCGCTCGCTCTTTACCCACGACCAGCAGTCACTGCTGGTGTGCGAGGTTTTTTTGCCGACGGTGTTCTCCTTGCCGGTACATTCGGCCGCGGGTTGAGCTGCCGGGTGGGCGCCTCATCACAACCGTTTGCGGGCCGGCAGTATCTGCTGTAGCTGGGCGCGCCAGCCCATGACCAATGGATCGTTGAGGAGCTCGAAAGGCGCTTGCGGCTGGCCGCTGGCGTAATCGCCATAGAGCAGCCCGACGGCTTGGTCCTGTTGAACCAGACTGAGCAGCAGCGCTGATTTTGCGCCGACCAGCCGGGCATACCAGTCTGGCAGCAGCCGGGCATATTCCTCCGCCTGGCTGTCGGCAATGTACAGGTCAGAGCGCCGCTGCAGGGCCATGCGAAAGAGGTCCTGCCGGGCGCCCTGGCAGCGGAAACGCGAGATGAGCTGGGCAGCATTGCGGCCGATGCCGGCGATGGTCACGAGCCCTGAAACACCATCGGGCAGGCACAGCAGGGTGCGGTCGAAGCCGAAGTGGTCGTGGATACGATGCAGGAGCTGCTGCATGATGTCGGCCGGGGTTGCCTGGGAGAGGTACCCTGCAGCCTCCTGTGGTTCCGAGCCGGCATTTTCGGCCGATGGTCTGGGTTTGCGGTTCATGGTATCCGGCAGGGCGGCCATGCTGACCCGCTCACCGGTCTTGCGCAGCAGGATGCGCGCCTGCCGGACATCGCAGCGGAACGAGGCTTCGGCCAGGATGCGGTCGGTTTCGTGCAGGGCCTGGTCGATCCAGGTCAGGGTCAGATTGCGGTCCAGCCCCAGGGTGGTGTTGAAATAACCGATTTCGTTGCCGAGCTCCACCTTTTCGTGCGTCTCTGGCAAACGGAACAGGATGTTGGTGATTCCCCGTGCAAACAGGCCGGTGTAGCGATACCACTCGATAGAAGTGCCGGCTGGGCGCGGTGAGGATTTTCCTTTTTGGGCAGACAGACTCTCCCGCAGGATGTCGGGCAACTCCCAGTGTTTGGCCAGGGCTGCGGAGATTTCTTCGAAGCCTTGGCCGAGGATTTCGTGCAGCGCTTCGTCGTTGGTCAGGTTCTTGTCCCGCCGCAGCCGCTGGCTGTTGCGGACTTCTCCGGGCAAGTGGTAGAGCACCATCATCCGGCCGATGTTCTGTAACGCCCCGCAGATCTGGGCTTCCGTCGCCCGGAAGCGTCCACCGGCGGCACGCGTCACGTCAAGGCAGAGTGTGCCGCAGAAGACAGAAGCCACTGTTTCGGCTTCGAGCAGACGAGCCTGGGGGTGCAGCGGCAGACTCTGGCGTTCCATCAGGACGAACAACAGGGAACGGATGGTGTCGATGCCGAGCATGGCCATGGCCTGCTCGGCGGTCGCGACGCTACGGCCACCATGAGCCCGACGGCCGGCGTTGGCCATGTACAGCAGGCGGGATATCAGGGCGGCATCGCGCTGGAGGTGATTGGCGGCATCATGGCTGCCCCGTTCTTCAGCGGCCAGCAGCTTGTGGAACAGCGGCATCAATGCCCCCAGGCTGGCAAAGCCCGGGCTGGCATCGGATAATTTCAGCAGGCGCGTCAGTATCGCGGCA
>JAGOSV010000087.1 GCA_018062105.1 Sterolibacterium sp.
GATGCCATACAGCTCAAGCTCGATGAATTGCTGACGTTTGGCAGCGGTTTTGTCAGGCCCCCTGCTGTAGCTTCGGCCTCTGCCGTGGCACCGTCGTCCGGCAGACCGGTTGAGGCAGTGGCGGCACCAAAATCATTGGTAGAGCATGCTGGCGAGGCACGCACGCAGGGGGAAAGGGCAGGCAAGGATGATAAGGGTGATAAGGCGATCAGGATCGAGAAGATCGAGCGCCGTGAGACTCAGGACGACCAGTATCGCGTTGCCGTGGAGACATTGAAGCAGGGACACACGGAAGAGGGCGTGGCGATGTTGCAGTCCCTGTTGCAGGCCAATACGCGTAATGTGGCCGCACGCCAGGCCCTGGCCGGGGCGTATGTCGGGCAGCGGCGCTGGGATGAGGCATTGGCGTTGCTTGGCCAGGGCCTGGCCTTGATGCCTGAGCAAGCGACCTGGGCCATGAGCGTGGCGCGCATCCAGGTGGAACGCGGTCAGGCAACCGAGGCTTGGGCAACCTTGCAAAAGCATGCCGGACATGCGTTGCAGAATGCGGAGTACCAGGGCTTTGCCGGGGTTCTGTTGCAACACCTGAAGAAGCCGCATGAGGCGGTGGAACGCTATCGTGCCGCCTTGCGCCTCAGGCCGCGTGAAGGACGCTGGTGGTACGCTCTGGCGACGGCGCTGGAGGAGGACGGACAGGCGGCTGAAGCACTGGAGGCTTATCGTCGTGCCCAGTCGCTCGGTGGTCTGACCCCCGCCATGAATGAGGACATCGCGGCAAAGTTGCAGTAGTTGCAGTAGTCCGTCAGCGCATTTCATTCCCGGTAGGCGCGTGCCACGACCCAGTTGGTGATGTGAACGGCGCCCCGTTTTTTCAGGGTACGGGCGAATTCGTTGAGGCTGGCCCCGGTGGTCATGACATCATCCACGACGATGAGGCGCAGGCCGTCAAGGCTCCTGGCGCATTCAAAGGCACCCCGGATATTGCCATGGCGCTCTTTCCAGGGCAGCGTGGCCTGCGGGACGGTATCGAGGGTGCGTGCGTACCCCTCTGTGATGAGTGGTAGACCGTTTGCCCGCGCCAGAGGACGGGCAAGCTCTACTGCCTGGTTGAACCCCCGCTGCGCCAGTCGTTGCCGGGACAGGGGGACGGCCAGCAGTAGATCGGCAGGGGGCAGGTGTGTTGCAGTTTTCTGCAAGGCATTTGCCAGCAGAGGAGCCAAGGCCAGTTGATGGCGGTATTTGAGTCCCTGGATGAGGTGATTGACCGGAAAGGTGTAGCGAAAGCGCGCCACGGTGGCATCGAACCAAGGCGGCTGTTTCAGGCAACTGCCGCAGGTCATGCCCTGGGGCGTGGGCTGGGCACACACCGGGCAGGTGGCCAGGGTCAGCGCGGGCAGGTCGTCGTGGCATTGCGGGCAGAGCAGCGGCATACCCGCCGGAGCTGCGCAAAGATAGCAGTCCTGCGGCAGCAATGCCGCCGACAGATGCTGGCTGAGGCGTGACAGTGGTGTCAGTGGCCGGAGGATGTGGGATAAAATGCGCGGTTTCATGGGTGCCTTGGCAGTACGGGGTGCGCGTGATGGCTTGCTTGATTTTTTGTTTTTCTTTTTTTGTACGCCCGTACATTCTCGCAGATCGTGATTCCCATGACCGCCTCCATCGCCGCTTCCATTGCCCCAGTCACCTCGTCACTTCATGCGCTCGAGCCTGCCCCTTCCCGGCCAGCTGCCTGGACACGCGCCGAGGTCGAGGCATTGTTTGTCTTGCCTTTCAATGATCTGCTGTACCGTGCCCAGCAGGTGCATCGGGCACATTTTGATGCCAATGGCGTGCAACGCTCGACCTTGCTGTCGATCAAAACGGGCGGCTGTTCGGAGGATTGTGGCTATTGTTCGCAATCGGCACGTCATAAAACGGAAATCGAGCGTGAAGCCCTGTTGCCGATCGAGGAGGTCGTGGCTGCGGCACGAGCTGCCAAGGAAAAGGGCGCGACCCGTTTTTGCATGGGGGCGGCCTGGCGCGGGCCGAAGAAGAAGGATCTGGGCGCGGTCACAGAGATGATCCGGGCGGTCAAGAGCCTGGACATGGAAACCTGTGCCACGCTGGGCATGTTGCAGGAAGGGCAAGCCGAAGAGTTGCAGGCTGCCGGGCTGGATTATTACAACCATAATCTCGATACCTCAGCCGAGCACTACATCAAGGTCATTTCGACGCATACCCTGGCGGACCGGTTCGAGACGCTCGACAAGGTGCGTCGTGCCGGCATCAAGGTGTGCAGTGGCGGAATTGTCGGCATGGGTGAGACGCGCCGTGGACGTGCCGACTTGATCGTCCAGCTGGCCAACATGAACCCGCCGCCGGATTCCGTGCCGATCAACAATCTCGTGCCGATGCCCGGCACCCCGCTGGCCGATGCCCAGCCGCTCGATCCGTTTGAGTTTGTGCGCACCATCGCCTGTGCCCGCGTTACCATGCCGGCGAGTTTCGTCCGGCTTTCTGCCGGCCGCCAGGAAATGTCGGATGAATTGCAGGCACTGTGTTTCCTGGCTGGTGCCAATTCGATTTTTTATGGTGACAAGCTGCTGACGGCCGATAACCCCGAGGCCGCACGCGATGAAGCCCTGTTCGGACGGCTGGGGTTGCACGCCCTCTGATCGCATGAAAACCGCGTTCTCGCAGGCAGCCGTTCATTATGACGAAGCGGCGGTGCTGGCACGCGAGACCGGGCGGCGCATGGCGGCGCGGCTCGAGTACATCAGGCTTGCCCCCGCACGGTTGGCTGACATCGGTTGTGCCACCGGGGACGGAGTACGCCTGCTGATGCAACGTTACCCGGCAGTGCTGCCATTGGCCGTGGACCATTCTCTTGACATGCTGCACCAGGTGCGCGGACAGAACACTCTGGTGCAGCGGCTGATGCGTCGTGGTGTGCGTCTGCTCCAGGCAGATGCCCGGGCATTGCCGCTGGCTACGGCCAGCCTGGATTTCATCTGGTCGAACCTGATGCTGCATTGGCTGGACGACCCCTTGCCGGCCTTGCGGGAAATGCATCGAACTCTGGCAACGGACGGCTTGTTGATGTTCGCGTTGTTCGGCCCGGACACCCTGAAAGAGTTGCGTGAAGCCTGTGTTACGTGTGGCATTGCCCCGCCGCTGCGCTCGTTTCATGACATGCATGACATCGGCGACATGCTGCTGGCCGCCGGGTTTGCCGATCCGGTGATGGACATGGAAATGCTGACCATGACCTATTCGGGGGGGCGCAGCTTTCTGCGCGACCAGCGTCATCTCGGAGTGCGTGATGGTCTGTTGGGACAACTGCCCTGGCGTGACTGGCGGCGCGTGTTTGCCGCGCATGCACGGCGGTATGCCGGCGGCGCACTGCCAATGCGCTTCGAGATCGTGTATGGCCATGCCTGGAAGCCGGCACCACGCCTGACCGAGGCGGGACATCACATTATCCGCATCGAACCCCGGCGGGGGGCAGGATGAAACGTGCGCGCCAGAATCGCCCGAAGCACCTGAGCCTCCTGAAACCCCGGAATCCGTGGGTGGCGCTCGCGCAGCAGAAGAAAGCCGGGGCGCATCAGCGTCGTGATCGGCATGCTGTACGGGCACATCAGCAACGTCAGTTCCGCAAGCGACTGACGGAGGAATGATGAGCGAGATGGCTGGCATCGGAGCACCGGACAACAAAAAAGGTGACGCACGGTCACCTTTTTTGTTGCACCGCCGATGTGGCGGCTGCGTGGGGGCGGGTCAGCGCAGGCCGGCGATGTAATCAGCGACAGCCTTGATTTCGCGGTCGGTCATCTTGATGGCCACCATGCGCATCATCTTGTTGGGATCATTGGCGCGTGCGCCTTCGGCGGCAGCATCTTCCGCACCGGTACGGAAGCCCTTCAGCTGGGCTTCGATGTATTCTGCATATTGGCCGGAGACGCGTGGGAACTGGGTGGGCATGCCCGCCCCCGTCGGGCCGTGGCAGCCGATGCAGGCAGGCAGTCCTTTTTTGGCGTCGCCAGCGCGATAGATACGCTGACCGAATTCGATGGTGTCGCGGTTTTTCGCTTCTTCGGGTTTTTGTTTCTGCGAGGAGAAATAGGCTGCCAGATCGCGCATCTGGGATTCGTCATAAGCAGCGATCATGCCGTTCATGACGGCATTTACCCGCACGGCAGGCTGGCCTTCTGCGGCCTTGAATTCCTTCATCTGCTTGAACAGATATTCAGCGTGCTGACCGGCCAGTTTGGGATTGGCAGAAATGACGCTGTTGCCATCGGCACCATGGCAGGCAGCGCAGACTGTAGCCACGATGGCTTGTCCTTTGGCTGGGTCAGCCTTGGCTGGGGGGGCGGCATGTTCGGCAGCATGGACAGACAAGGGCGCGAGAATCAGGGTGGCGGCCAGCATCAGCATACGGCGTTTCATCGTGAGGATTCCTAGAGTCGTGGATTGCCAAACCTGCTATTCTATACCACCTTTGCCTCTTTAATGCGCACGATGCCGGGTCGCGGGTTTTGCAGGCTTGCAGGCTTGCGTTCTGTTGCTTCTTTGTTGCGCTACGTCCATCGACATGTCTGCTTCCAGCATTTTCCGTCACGCCGCCTTTGAAATTTCGGTGGCCAAACCGACTGGTTTGCCACCTTCTTCGCCGCAAGCCCCAGAAATCGCCTTTGCCGGACGCTCCAATGCCGGCAAGTCGAGTGCGCTCAATACCCTGGCCGGGCACACGCGGTTGGCCTTCGTCAGTAAGACGCCGGGGCGCACCCAGCTCATCAATTTCTTCCGCTTACCGGGAGGTGCCCGGTTGGTGGATCTGCCGGGTTATGGTTACGCTGCTGTACCCGAGGCCATCCGCCGGCAATGGGTGAGCCTGCTCGAACATTATCTGAAGAAACGGCAGAACCTGATTGGGCTGGTGCTCATCATGGATGCCCGTCGGCCGTTGATGGAACTGGATCGGCAGATGATCGGCTGGTTCATCCCGACGGCCAATCCCATCCACATCATGCTGACCAAGACCGACAAGCTGTCGCGTCAGGAAGCCACCAAGACGCTACGCGCCGTGCGCGAGGCCATGGCGGCGTATGGTGGGCAGGTTAGCGTGCAACTGTTTTCCAGCTTGAAGAAAACCGGCATCGAGGAAGCGGATGCAGTCATCGGTGGCTGGCTGGCACAGGGGCACGAGAGGGTGGAGGACGGAGGTGTTGCGGAAGATGCCGCTTCGACGCCTGTAGATGAGAAAAAAATGGCTCCCGGCCAAGGGGAAGAAACCGGGAGCCAGCGGATCTGATAACTGGAATCAAAGAGTCACCGGATCACAAACGGACGATCGACCAAGGAGAGAGATGGTGCGCGGTGCAGAACTGCCGTCCCGTACTGCGCACTGATCAACGATCGCCGAAGATGAGAGTGAAGCAGCGGAAAAAAGTTCCGCGATGGAGGGTCAGTGATCAGGGATTAGGTGGTGTTTAGGATTCAGGATTTATTTTTTGTGTTCGATCATTGTTTTAAGGTGGCAACATCATGAGTCATTCTGGAAGATTTCCTGTAACGAGAATGCGCCGCATGCGGCGTGATGATTTTTCGCGTCGCCTGATGCGGGAGCAGGTATTGACGGCGGATGACCTGATCTATCCAGTCTTTGTGCTCGATGGTTCGGGGCGCAGCGAGTCCGTGGCTTCCATGCCTGGGGTCGAGCGACGGACGCTGGACCGACTGTTGCCTGTGGCGGAACGTGCGCTGACGCTGGGTATTCCGGCGCTGGCCTTGTTTCCGGTGATCGATGCTGGGCTCAAGTCTGCCACTGCTGAAGAAGCCTGGAATCCCGAGGGGCTGGTGGCACGAACGGTGCAAGCATTGAAGCGTGCGCTGCCGGAGCTGGGCATCATCTGCGATGTGGCGCTCGATCCTTACACCAGCCACGGCCAGGATGGCCTGATCGACCCGGAGGATCCCCGTGGTTATGTGCTCAATGACGAAACGCTGGAGGCTCTGGCCAAGCAGGCACTGTGCCAGTCGCAGGCTGGGGCGGACGTGGTGGCACCCTCCGACATGATGGATGGCCGTGTGGCCCGTATCCGCGCCGAGCTCGATGCCCACCGGCAGATTCACACGCGCATCCTGGCGTATTCGGCCAAGTATGCTTCCTCGTTTTATGGCCCCTTTCGTGATGCGGTTGGTTCGGCGGGTAATCTGGGGGCGGGGAACAAATATACCTACCAGATGGATCCGGCCAATTCGGATGAGGCCTTGCGTGAGGTGGCGCTGGACATCGAAGAGGGCGCGGATATGGTCATGGTCAAGCCTGGTATGCCGTATCTCGACATCATTCGTCGGGTGAAGGATGAGTTGTGCGTGCCGACCTATGCCTATCAGGTGAGCGGTGAATATGCCATGTTGCAGGCTGCGGCACAAAATGGCTGGCTCGATGGTGAGGCGGTCATGATGGAGTCCCTGCTGGCCTTCAAGCGAGCCGGCGCGGATGGCATCCTGACCTATTTCGCGCTGGCAGCGGCCGAGGTTTTACGGCGCTGATTGTCGTGCTGAGGGTTCAGATCAGGAGCGGCCATTGTTGTGACCAACGCTCCAGGGGCAAGGTCTTGAAGCCACTCTTGACGAACTGATGCCAACGACCGATGGCGTAGCAACGCAGGATGTTGGCGTGGGCAATGACATCGTGTTCGGCGGTCAGGTGTCCCTGGCTGATGGCGATGCGCAGCGCCTGCTTGAACGAGGACTCGATGCGGTCGAGCAGCTGGTTGATGCGCACCTGCAGGCGCGGATTTTCATGCACCAGGGCATCTCCGATGAGGACGCGCGTCAGCCCCCGGTTTTTCTCGGCGAAGCTCAGCAGCACCGAAAGCATCATCTGCACCTGACGCAGGCCGTGTTCTTCTTCCGCAGCGATTTTGTTGATGACGGTAAACAGGCTGGATTCGATGAACTCGATCAGACCTTCGAACATTTGCGCCTTGCTGGCGAAATGGCGGTAGAGCGCGGCCTCGGAGACTTCGATGCGCTTGGCCAGAGCGGCCGTGGTGATTTTTTCACCGGCGGGGTCCTGCAGCATTTCAGCGATGACTTGCAGAATCTGCAGCTTGCGTTCACCGGGTTTGCTGGCCATGTATTTTCCTTGGGGTGGGGGGATGTGTCGCAAAAATCATCGCGCGGAGCCGTGGAGTCGCCCCTGGTGCCGCGGTAGTTCGAGGACGGATTTTAGCCGCAGGTCGACCCAGGCGGGCGCGGTTCGGGAAGCGGTGGCGCTGCCGACGAGCACGGTTTTCATGCCCAGTGATTTGGCGGTACGCAGGTTCTCGGTGCTGTCTTCGATCATCACGCAACCTCCGGGAGACAGGCGTTCCTGCTTCAGTAGATGCAGGAATGCCTGGGTTTCCGGCTTGGGGCGGAAGTGCAGATGCTCGATGGCGTAGACGGCGTTGAACAGCGGGCGGATGCCCATGACATCGAGTACGGCTTCTGCGTAATGGCGCGGGCCATTGGTGAAAATCAGCTTGCGGCCAGGCAGGCGGCGCAGCATGGCTTTCAGGCTGCGCTCGAAGACCACCATGCGGTCGAGCTCGGGGAATTGATGGGTGTGCCAGAGGAAGTGGTGCGGGTCGGTATCGTGATGCCGCATCAGGCCAGTCAGGGTTGCGCCATATCGATGCCAGTAGTCGAGACGCAGGCGATTGGCTTCATCATGTGGCAGTTGCAGGTTGCGGGCGACGTATTCCGTCATGCCGCGATTGATGTGCGGGAAGATGTGGGGTCGGGCGTCGTGCAGAGTGTTGTCGAGGTCGAACAGCCAGACGCGCCGACGTTCACTCATGATGCAGGCTGATTGGCCTTGATGAGCGTGCCCACGCCGTCGTCGGTGAGAATTTCCAGCAGCAGGGCGTGTTCCACTCGACCATCGATGATATGCACGCTTTTCACCCCCTGGCGGGCGGCGTCGAGCGCTGAGCCGATTTTGGGCAGCATGCCGCCGGAGAGCGTGCCATTGGCAATCATGGCGTCGACATCCTTCGGTGTGATGCCGGTCAGCAGCTTGCCGTTTTCATCGAGAACGCCCGGTGTGTTGGTCAGCAGCACCAGCTTTTCGGCTTTCAGCACTTCGGCGATCTTGCCGGCGACGACATCGGCATTGATGTTGTAGGTTTCGCCTTCTGCACCCACGCCGATGGGGGCAATGACCGGAATGAAGGCGCCACTGTCGAGCAGGGCAATCAGGGAGGGGTCGATGCTGGTGATGTCGCCCACCTGGCCCAGATCGATTTTTTCATCTGGCTGATCCTTGTTGGGCATCAGTAGTTTCTGGGCGCGGATGAAGCCCCCGTCTTTGCCGGTCAGGCCGACGGCTTTGCCACCGTGCTGATTGATGAGATTGACGATTTCCTTGTTGACCTGGCCGCCCAGCACCATCTCGACGACGTCCATCGTCTCGCGATCGGTGACGCGCATGCCCTGGATAAACTCCCCCTTCTTGCCGACACGCTTGAGCATATCGTCGATCTGTGGCCCCCCGCCATGGACGACGACGGGGTTCATGCCGACCAGCTTGAG
>JAGOSV010000088.1 GCA_018062105.1 Sterolibacterium sp.
TACTGCGCGGCGAAGGTTGATGTTACTGGTCGACACCAACGTGCTGGTCGATGTTCTGGAGAACGATCCGGATTGGGCGGACTGGTCGATTGGCCAACTACGTGCGCAATCGAAAGTTCACCGGCTGGCGATTAATCCGATTATTTATTCCGAGTTGTCGTTGACGTTCTCGACCGTCGAGGCACTGGACAAAACTATCGAGGAGCTAGGGCTGGTGCTGATCGAGTTGCCGCGACCGGCATTGTTCCTCGCCGGTAAGGCTTTTGTGCGTTACCGCCGGCAAGGCGGTACGAAGAGCAATGTTCTCGGCGATTTTTTTATCGGTGCGCACGCGGCAGTTACGGGTCATCCAATTTTGACCCGGGATACACGACGCTACGCCGCATATTTTCCGGGCGTGACGCTAATTGCGCCGAGCGTCTCTACATGAACAAATTGAAAACCGTCAAGATATGCGGAGTCGAGGGCTCAAACAAGGGGCACAAGCTACGTTGCATTGATCGAGTCTGTTACCAGTTTTTTGGGTAAGCGCACAAAATGGGAATTCATGCGGTCATAGACTTTGAAACAACCGGCCTCTCCCCGGCCCTTGGTGCGCGGCCGACAGAGGTCGCGATTGTCCTCATTGCAGAGGGCAAGATCGTCGACCGTTTTCAGAGTTTGATGAATCCAGGCGTCTCGATTCCAAATGACATACAGATCTTGACCGGTATAACCAATGAAATGGTTCGCAAGGCTCCCAAGGTCGAGGTAGTGATACGTGATGCTGTGCAATTTGTAGGCACCCATCCAATCGTTGCGCACAACGCAGCCTTCGATAGCAAGTTCTGGGACGCTGAGTTACACCGAATTAATGGAAGGCGTAAACAGGAATTCGCTTGTTCCATGCTCCTGGCCCGACGTATTTTCCCGGAAGCACCGAATCACAAATTGGGTACTCTCGTGCGGACGCTGGGCCTGCCCGCAACAGGCCGTTACCATCGTGCTCTGGCCGATGCTGAAGCCACAGCCTAGATGCCCTCAAGTTTTCCGCTGAATGAGCGAAAGGACTGATCTGGCACGACTCATGGCTACATAATGCATTACCAGAAACTGGCTGCCTTTCGTCGGAGGTGGAAGATCGGTGACGATGATGGCTTCATTTTCGAGTCCTTTGAAATTCGCGATCTCGGCAAAACTGGTTTTTGCGCTGGGGAAATTCCTCAGCGAATATTCGTCAAGCGTCACGATCTCATGCCTGATTCTTTCTGGCAGCAAGGCAACGCAGGAATCTCCGACAGGATAAGGTGACAAAATCGTACAGCGGCAAAGCTTGCCAGATCGAACAGTTTCAGACTGCGGACAGCAAAATATTGCTGAATACCCAGGTCGAAGCGCTGGTGTCGGCAATGGCATCCTTTGCGCCGATGGCATTGGGAAAAACGACGTTGCCCGCCGATGACCAGATTGCTCTGGCCGAAGTGATCGGCACTAGCTGGTTGATGGGCTCCGCTATGCCCTCCCCATAGACCACGCTCTGCGCCCTTACTCTCCGCGTCATTACGGGCTTGACAAAAATCTCCCGCAACCTCCCCCCCGGTTTCGCAAAGAGAATGGCCGTGCGAGAAGACGGATCAACTCCGGCCACCGCGATGAAGCCCTTTCAGCAGACATAACACGATTGGCTAAGCCCTCCCAACCCTTGGATCAAAGCCCCGCCCTCCTCCCCGCCACCCTCGCCTGGACTGCCGATGGTACGCCCTGGTCGGTGGATTACGGCGATATCTACCATTCCGCTGATGGCGGCTTGGGGCAGGCTCGTCATGTCTTTCTCGGTGGCAACGGGTTGCTGAAGGAAGGGGGTACGGCTGCCCGCTGGGGCGGACGCGAATGCTTCGTCATCGTCGAAACCGGCTTTGGCACCGGCCTGAATTTTCTGGCGACCTGGCAGGCCTGGCGCGACGACGATCAACGCTGCCATCGTTTGCACTTCGTCTCCTTCGAAAAACACCCTTTCACCTCATCCGACCTGGCCCAACTGCACGCCCGCTGGCCGGAGCTGGCCGAATGTTCGGCCAGCCTGCGCGCACAATGGCCCAATCTGCTGCCGGGAGCGCACCGTCTCGATTTCGAGGAAGGCCGGGTGGTGCTGACCCTGTTTTTCGGCGACGCGACCGAGCTGCTGCCCAAACTGCGTGCCCGGGTTGACGCTTTCTATCTCGACGGCTTCGCCCCGGGAAAAAACCCTGAGCTCTGGTCTCCCCGCATCTACTCCAGCCTGGCTCGACTGGCCCGCAACGATGCCACCCTGGCCACCTGGAGCGTGGCCGGCGCCGTGCGTCGGGACTTGTCTGCCGCCGGCTTCCTGCTCGACAAGGTGCCCGGCTTTGGCGGCAAGCGCGAAATGACCCGTGGCCGCTTTCGTGTGGTGCGTCATGAACCGCCCTGCTCTATCGGCACGCGCCATGCCCTCATCATCGGTGCCGGCCTGGCCGGTTGCAGCATGGCCTGGCAGCTTGCCCGCCGTGGCTGGCGGGTCGACCTGATCGACGCCGCTGACCGGCCGGCCCAGGGTGCCTCCGGCAATCTTGCCGGCATCTTCCGGCCACTGCCCAGCCACGACGACAACTTGCTGGCCCGTTGGACACGAGCTGGTTTCCTGCATCTGCAACGCCATCTGGCCGGGCTGTCCGCCGCAGAGGTAACTTCCTGTCATGATGCCTGTGGTGTGCTGCATCTGGCCCGCGACCCGCAGCACGAAGCCCTCCAGCGCCAGCTTGTCTGCCAGCAACAACCCCCGGCGGAATATCTGCGCTTTGTCGAACGGGAAGAAGCGCAGGCTCTGGCCGGCTGGCCGGTGGCTCTGGGGGGCTGGTGGTTTCCCGGCGGCGGCTGGGTGCAGCCCGATCGTTTCTGCCAAGCCCAACTGAACCGCTGTGGCGCGGCCTTGACAACACACTGGAAGCGAAACGCCCGCCGCTGCGTGCGAACAGAAACCGGCTGGCAAGTGTGGGACGACCAGGAGCAGTGCATTGCCAGTGCGCCCGTCCTGATTCTGGCCAATGCCAATGGTGCAGCGGCTCTGCTGGCCAGTATCGAGCCAGCCACGGCCTCACCACTGCGTTTGCCGCTGCGCCCGGCTCGTGGCCAGGTCAGCCATCTGGCCGCCCACGCCCTGCCTGCCCCCGAAGTCGTTGTCTGCCGGCTCGGCTATGTCACCCCGGTGATCGACGGCACCCGCAGCATCGGCGCCAGCTTTGTGGCCGATGATGAAGACTGCACGCTGCGGACAGCCGACCATCATGACAACCTTGCCCGCCTCGACTTCACCTTGCCTGGTGCCAATGGCCATCTCGGCCATCTCGACCTGACGAACGTAGACAACCTGCCCGGACGGGCCAGCGTGCGCTCGATGACCCAGGACCGGCTGCCGCTGGCAGGTGCCCTGCCCTGCCCGCCGCGACAGGCAGAAGCAGCTGATGAACCCACCGCGCTGGAGGACATCCCGCGCCAGCCCGGACTGTATGGTTTGCTGGGATTGGGCGCGCGCGGTCTGGTCTGGTCGGCTCTGGCGGCGGAGCTGCTCGCCTGCCGGATCGAAGGCGAGCCGTTACCACTGGAAGGCGATCTCGTGGCTGCCGTCGATCCGGCGCGCTTCCTGCTGCGCCGGGCACGGCGTGCGCAGCACACCGCTGGAGCTGCCGCAGAAGACTTTCTGACACTTCCGGAGGGCGGTACGGCTGCCGATTGACGGGATCAAACCTGCCGCCCGTGCCCTGAGCTCAAGCCAACGCACGCTCCAGCCGGGCCAGCACGCGCGCCTGACCCAACACGGCCAGTACCGCGTCGATCGAAGGCGATTGCGGTTGCCCCAGCAAGGCCACGCGCAACGGGATGGCGACCTGGGGCATCTTCAGGCCATGCGCCGCCAGGGTCGTCTTGATGGCCTGTGACAGGACGGGCGCCTGCCAGTCGGTCACCACCGCCAGCGTATCGCGCAAGGTTATCAAGGCAGCACAGGCAACCTCGCTCAGATGCTGTGCCTTGAGCTCGGCGGAGGGATGCGGGGCGACCAGGAAGGGCTGTACGGCATCGGCCAGCTCATTGAGATTGGCCACCCGTTCCTTGTAAAGAGCGACGACCGGCGGCAATTCGAGATCAGCCGACGCCGCCTCGGTATGGACACCGCGTGCCGCCAGACGGCGCTGCACTTCATCCGCCAGACGGACATCATCGGCCGCCTTCAGATAATGGCTGTTCAGCCAGTTGAGTTTTTCGGTATTGAACTGCGCGGCCGAAGGCGTGATGTGATCGAAACCAAACCAGTGGCAGAACTCCTCCATGCTGAAGATTTCTGCATCGCCGTGCGACCAGCCCAGGCGTGCCAGATAGTTCAGCACGGCCTCAGGCAGGTAGCCCTCCTCGTCATACTGCATCACACTCACCGCGCCGTGGCGTTTTGAGAGCTTCTGTCCGTCATCGCCCAGGATCATCGACAGATGAGCATACTCCGGCACTGTGGCACCCAGCGCCTTCAGTACGTTGATCTGGCGCGGCGTGTTGTTGACGTGATCATCGCCCCGGATGACGTGAGTGATCTTCATGTCCCAGTCATCGACCACGACGCAGAAGTTGTAAGTCGGCGTTCCATCATCGCGGGCAATGATGAAATCGTCGAGCTCGCTGTTGGCGATCTCGATGCGCCCCTTGACCTGATCCTGCCAGGCCACCACACCTCCTACGGGATTGCGGAAACGCACCACTGGCATCACCCCGGCCGGCGGTGTTGGCAAAGTCTTGCCCGGCTCCGGCCGCCAGCGCCCGTCATAGCGCGGCTTTTCCTTCCGTGCCTCCTGCTCGGCGCGTAGCTGATCGAGTTCCTCGCGTGACATGTAGCAGTGATACGCCGTGCCGGCCACCAGCATCTGGGCAATCACTTCCTTGTAGCGATCCATGCGCTGCATCTGGTAGAACGGGCCTTCGTCGTGCGCCAGTCCCAGCCAGCGCATGCCGTCGAGAATGGCCTGCACCGCCTCGGGCGTCGAGCGCGCCACGTCGGTATCCTCGATGCGCAAGATGAACTTGCCTCCGTAACGGCGCGCATAAGCCCAGGAAAACAGTGCCGTGCGCGCCCCGCCAATGTGCAGGAAGCCGGTTGGGCTGGGGGCAAAACGGGTACGAACTTTCATGATGCTCTCTCTGTCTGCAAGACCGGCCAGCAGCAACGGCATGGCAGGCGAAAATGACGGACGAAAAAAAAGCCGGGACAAAGTCGCGGCTTTTTTGAATTCTGGTGGAGGTAAGCGGGATCGAACCGCTGACCTCTTGCATGCCATGCAAGCGCTCTCCCAGCTGAGCTATACCCCCCCGAAGAAGAACAAGATTATAGGGTAATTTTTCTGGCCATGCAAAGAATTTTTGCGCGATATTTTTCGCCATGTGCCATGTGTGCCGTCTCGGCGGCACCTTGCGGGGCAATGCTAAACTTGTCTCCCGTTTTTCATTGATCTCACAGTTCCATGGACATCAGACTCGCTGCTGAAATCGAACGCAATGTGCTGGCTGCCCTGGCCGAAGACATCGGCAGTGGCGATCTGACGGCTCTGCTCTCGCCGGCCAGCCAGAAAAGCCGGGGTATCGTGGTGGTGCGGGAAGAAACCGTACTGTGCGGCCGGGCCTGGTTCGATGCCTGTTTCAAACGCCTCGATCCGGCAGCCAACATCCTCTGGCAGGCCGCAGAAGGTGAAGTGATTCGCGCCGGGCAGACCTTGTGCGAAATCCAGGCCCAGACCCGCGCCCTGCTCACGGCCGAGCGCAGCGCCCTGAACTTCCTCCAGTTGTTGTCCGGCACGGCCACCAAGACACGCCGCTATGTGCAGGCCGTGGAAGGCAGCGACTGCAAGATCGTCGACACCCGCAAAACCCTGCCCGGCCTGCGTCTGGCTCAGAAATATGCCGTCAAGACCGGCGGCGGCCACAACCATCGTCTTGGCCTGTATGACGGCATCCTGATCAAGGAAAACCACATCATGGCAGCCGGCGGCGTCATTGCGGCTCTGCGTCATGCCCGCCAGCTTGCCCACGAGGGCGTGTTCGTGCAGATCGAGGTGGAATCCATCGCCCAGCTGGTCGAGGCCCTGGATTGTGGAGTGCGCATGGTGCTGCTCGACAACATGAGCCTGGAGCAGATGCGCGAAGCCGTCGTCATCAATGCCGGCCGCGCCGAGCTGGAAGTCTCTGGTGGCGTCACCCTCGAGCAGGTGCGGAGCATTGCCGAAACCGGCGTGCACCGCATTTCCATCGGCGCACTGACCAAGGATGTCGCAGCCATCGATCTGTCCCTGCGTCACGTCGAACGCTGATTCAGCAGCGAGCATCAGCACCACGCGCACAACAACAGCTACCGCTACCGCTACAACCCGCGCAATCGCCACACCCTGCCGCTACCGGCCGGGCCACCGCCTCCAGCAGAGAGGCCAGGTACGCCGTCTCGGCCGTCACGATGCCCTCGTGCAGCGGCCCGGCATAAACGGCAAAGTGATCCCCCTCGAACGGCAGCAGCTGTACCTGCGCCATGTGGCGGGCAGCCGCCTCGATTTCCTGTGCCGGAATGCCGGCATCCTGCCGGCCATAGACCAGCAGCGCCGGGCAGCGTATGGCCGCGAGCTTTTCGATCGGCCGATAGCCGCCGACCCGAAAGACCGAGCGTGCCGGGGTGGCATTCCGCCAGCCACAATGGGGCGGCACCAGCCCGAGGTAATGCGCCTTCCAGCCCGGTCGCGTCAACATCCCCAGTTCCCCCGGCTCGGCCACCACCGGCAAGGTATGCGGTGCGGCATGCACCAGGCCATGCAACCCGTCCCACAGCCCATGCCCCAGCGTGCGCAACATCTGGAACAGCGGCGTTTCGCGCAAGGCTCGCCGGCTGTCCAGATGCGGCACCTGCGCCACCACCGCCCGCAAACCTGCGCCCTGTTCAGCGGCCAGCGTCAAGGCATGGCCACCGCCCAGTGAACTGCCCCACAAGGCCAGGCGTGTGGCATCCACCTGCGGACATTGCTGCAGGAACGCCAGGGCAGCTCGCCAGTCCTCGAGCTGCCGGGCAAAGTCGATGAGCTGGCGTGGCGAACCGCTCGAGGTTCCGAAATGGCGATAGTCAAAATTCAAGGTAGCCATGCCGGCAGCGGTAAAAGCACGGATGAAATCCGCCGTACCGAAATGCCATTCCGTCGCCAGCCCGTTGCCCATCAACACCACCGGTGGCCGCGTCACATGCAGCGGCAAATGCAGATAGCCGCCGCAAACCCCGTCGCCGCTGGCAAACTCCACCGTCTGGCGGCGATATGACAGCGCCGTGTTCACGCGCCCTCCTCGACCAGTCGCCCGCTCGTCAAGCGCAGGGTACGATGACAGCGCTGCGCCAGCACCTCGTCATGCGTCACCAGAATCAGTGTGGTGCCCTGCTCGGCATTCAGTGAAAAGAGCAGATCGATGATGGCAGCCCCTGTTGCCGCATCGAGATTGCCCGTCGGCTCATCGGCCAGCAGCAGGCGCGGCATCGTGACAAACGCTCGTGCCAACGCTACCCGCTGCTGCTCGCCACCGGACAGATGACGCGGATAATGCCCCAGGCGCTGCGCCAGCCCCACCCGCGCCAGCATTTCCTCCGTCCGCTCGCGGGCAGCGGGCATTCCCGCCAGTTCCAGCGGCAGCATGACATTTTCCAGCGCCGTCATCGAGGGCAGCAACTGGAAAGACTGAAAAACAAAGCCCAGCAAGCGACCACGCAAATCCGCACAGGCATCCTCATCCAGCGCACCCAGATCCACCCCGGCCAGATGGATACTGCCGGCCGTCGGCCGGTCCAGCCCGGCCAGCAAGCCCAGCAGCGTCGATTTTCCAGAGCCGCTGGCCCCCACGATAGCCACCGCTTCACCTTCGGCCACCGTAAAATCAACCTCGTCGAGTATCGTCAAATGACCGCTGCCGGAAGCCACCTGCTTGCCCAGGCCACGCGCTTCCACCAGCCATTCTGTTGCTGTTCCCACGGAGTAATGGTGATCTTTCATGAACCGTATCCTGTTTTCATTGCTCGTCATCATACTTTGGAGTGCCTGCCTGCAGGCAGCGCCCAACACACCTGCCATTCCTGCCACCCCAGTCATTCTCGTACTGGGCGACAGCCTGTCGGCCGGTTACGGCATCGGCAAGGAGCAAAGCTGGCCCAGCCTGCTTGCCCGCCGTTTGCAGGAAAAACGTCTGCCCCAGCGTGTCGTCAACATCAGCATCAGCGGCGAAACCACAGCCGGTGGCCGCAGCCGCCTGGCCGCTGCCCTGAAGGAACATCGTCCGCAAATCGTCCTCCTCGAACTCGGTGCCAATGACGGTCTGCGCGGCCTGCCACTCGAACAGATGCAGGACAATCTGGCCGCCATGATCCAGCT
>JAGOSV010000022.1 GCA_018062105.1 Sterolibacterium sp.
GCTGGATCAAGGCACTGACTCGCTTCGGCTTCATCCCCGCCGTCGCCTGATTCGCCACCACTTCAAACCAATGACCTTCACTGGTCAGGTTCTCGGTCGCCTTGGGAGCCGTCTCTTTCACGTTAAGATGATATAAACTTGGTGTTTCCTTCCACGGTAGCGTGCTGGAATGGCCGGATAACGCAAATCACTGACCCACAGTGCCTCGCACCGACTGCTTTTTTGAGTTTTTTGAAAATCCTTTTGAAAATCCCGCCGCCTTCGTCGTTGTGATATTGAAGGCGCGTTTCCTGCTTCACCCACTCACGGGAATCGGCTCGTGAGGTTTTACCTGTGCCTTGCGGCGCGGGTCTTTAAAGCATCTTTAAGCACACTTTGTTTTCTGCGGCGGTCGCCCCCGCTTTTTCGGGCGGCTGTAGATCACTTCGGTGGTCCGAGTCTGTCGCAAGGCAGGTTCTGAAGGTGGCAACATCCAGCGGCCGCAACAGGCTGGTGCCATCTGCCTTTTTTTGTGAGGAAGGATTTTCAATGCGCGATGGTAGCGATGTTGGCCATGACAACAAGGACAACAAGGGCAACAAGGGCAACAAGGGCAACAATAACGACAACCGCAGCCCGGGGAATCAGGATGACAAGGGCAAACCGGCATTCGTCAGCAAGGCTTATGCGCATTTTGACCGGCCCCTCTCCCGCGAGAAGGTGACGGCCCTTTTGTCTGCGCCGCAAAACGTGGCGCGTCATGCGTTCTGGCCCTTGATCCTGGATCCGGTCATGGTGGTGTCGCGCAAGACGGAAATCGGACAAAACGGGCAGCGTCGTTGGTCGCGCAAGCCCAGACCCATCGCGCTGGCCGCGCATGTCGATGCCCATATCCACGCGCATTACGCCGGGATTTTGTCGCAACGGCTGGAGGCGCGTTATGCGGCCGCACCTGCCCTTTCCCGGGCGGTGCTGGCGTATCGCCGCTTTAAGTCTCCTCGCTGCAATGTGCATTTCGCACTGGAGGCTTTCGAGGAAATCCGCCAGCGCGGGGCTTGTGATGTTCTGGCCCTCGATATCCGCAGTTTTTTCGATCATCTGAGCCATCGGCTGCTGAAAAAGGCGTGGAAGGATGTGCTGGGTTGCGATTCGATACCGGAGGATCATTACGCGGTGTTCAAGGCGGTGACCCAAAGCCCGGCCATCACTGTCTCGGCCTTGCGCGATATTTTCGGCGGTGAGATTCGTCGTCGTACCGGCCAAACGGGTGCGCGTATCTGTTCAACGGAGGAGTTTCGCCAGCGGGTCGCTCCTTTGCTGCGACCCTTGCCGGAGCTGGTCAGCAGCCTGACCGGGCGGGCGTTTCAGCCAGGGACGGGGATTCCGCAGGGGATCGCGATCAGTACGGTGCTGGCCAATCTTTATATGCTGGCAACCGATGAGCTTTTGCTGACGGAGTTGGGCGCGCTGGGTGGAAGCTATCGCCGCTATAGCGATGACATTCTGGTGATCCTGCCCACCGGGCAGGGTGCACAGGCTGAGGCGCGGGTCAAGCAGGCTGTGGCCGCAGCGGGGCTGGAAATTCATGATGGCAAGACGCGCCGTTACCGTTTTTCAACAGACGTGGGCAATGGGCAGTCTTTCCAGATGGATGAACATTGGCAGATCATCGACCGGGGGGCCGTTTCCTATCTGGGCCTGAGCGATGACGGCCAGGCGGTTCGCATCCGGGAATCCACGATTTCGCGTTTCATGGAAAAGGCGACGGGGGCCGTGGAGCGTGCCCACATCGCCGCCGCCCGCCGGGATGATCCGCATCTGAGAAAGCGTCTGCTCTATACCCGTCTGACCCGTCTGGGCTATGGGCAGGCGTATGGGGAGCACTTCGATCCTTCGGGCATTCTGCCCAAGGGCGCGCCCCGGCTGGGTTTTTTCAAATACCTGAAACTGGTCGAGCGCGTCACCCAGAGCCCGGCCGTGCGAAAACAGGCCGCTCAGCTCGAAAACCGTGTGCATCGCCTGATCGCGCTGCATGAGGTACTGCTACAGAAGGAATTGCAGGAAAAAGCCCAGAAAAGGGCTGGGTGCGCAAGCTGAGGCTGAACCTCCCATGTGCCCCGGAAAAACGCACACTCGAAGGTTTCCACCTGCGATTTCTGGGTTCAAGCAGCAGCGGATAGCCTGGATGGGCGAATCAGGCTCTCGGCAGGGATTCCGAACTTCTCATGCAGTCGCCAGATCATATTGAGGGTCAGCGGACGCTTGTGATTCAGGATTTCATAAACACGGTTCAGACGACCGATGGCTGGCACCAAATCCTTCGGTGACAGCCCCGCTTGCTCCATGCGGAACTTGATGGCTTCCACCGGATCAGGAAGATCAATGGGGAAGTGCTTGGCCTCATAGGCTTCAAGCAGCGTTACCAGCACATCGAACCGGTCTCCTTCCGGACTACCTGGCTCTGGCTCGTTTTCGAAATACGCTGATACCTCGCGCAGAACCGCGTGATAGTCGGCTTCGGTATGAATTGGGCGGATTTCCATCTCAGGGCTCCATTTCGACGGTTTCAGCGTCAATCAGATCGTACTCGGTGTGCGTGCCAATGAATTTCACGTAGATAGCTTGGAAGCGATAGGCCACCGAGAGCACTAGGCGATAGTCATTGCCCTTGATGTTGAATACGACCCGGCGGTTCTTCAAGATGCTGGCGCTTCGGTACTGCGCCTTGATGTCCGATGGCTGGCTCCAGTTCGCCTTCTTCACTTCATCCACCCATGACTTCAAGGGCTGCTCGGCATCCGGGTTGGATTCCCAGAAAAATCGCAGGTAGCTGACGGCAATGATTCGCATACGGGCAATATAGTCCCAATCCGGGACAAAAGGCAAGTCACCTCGCTGTATCTGCCTTGAGGAATGCTTGGTCTGACATCTCAACTCCTGTTCGCGCTGTTCGCGCTGATCGTTTTGAACCTGCAATCACTGACTCTGACTGACTCTGCTGAGTCCCTACCAGGACAACGCTTGTCATCGTTAGATTTTCAAAACATCTGTGTGGATATTCCGATTTGTCCAGATTTGTCCAGATTGATCCCCTCCCGGGAATTTCCTTTGCCCCCTGTACGACACCCTGAGTTCGCTCAGAGATTGAACACCCCTTCAATCCGCCAGAGTTTGGCTTGAATGCTATCCTACCCACTGAAGAAGTTTTCCGCGTTAACCATGCACAGGCGTTTCTTGGCCCGGGTGATGGCGGTATAGACCCAGCGAAAGTGCGTGGTGCTGTGGCGGCCATCGAACCAGTGCGGCAAATCGACGATGATTTCTTCCCATTCGCCGCCTTGTGCCTTGTGGCAGGTCATGGCGTAGCCGTATTTGACGCGCAGGGCGTTGTAGTAAGGGTCGTCCATCAGTGCACGCATGAAAGCTCGGCTCTTCTTATTCAGATCCTTGTGGCGGTTACAAAAATGCACGAGGAGCGCGATGCGTTCGTTACGCATGAGTATGTTGTCTTCCCGATCCAGCAGATTTTCGAGAATCTTGCAGTTCTTTTTGGCGATTTCTCCGCTGGCCAGGCGGTAGACGAGGGTGACATCCCGAAAGCGCAAGGTGACCGGCCCGCCTTTTTGCAGGCGGATCGTGACATTTTCCGAGCGGGCTGAAAGCTCGCTGATTTTCACGAGATCGCCATTACTCATGCCATAAAGCGGGCAGTTCTGGTTGATGAGCAGCAGCTCTCCTCGCACCAGTTCCGGTGCGGCTTCGCCACAAAGCTGCTTGCGAATGGCGGTGTTGTAGCCCAAGGCTTTGCCATTGCTGTGTGTGACGATGCTCGTGACCTTTCGGTCCCGGTACAGGCCCACATAGTAGGTGACGGCATCTTTCGATGAGAAGTAGCTGAGGCCCTCAGCCTCGTCAGGCAATGGCGGTGCAACGCGCCAATCGTAACCCAGCGCATCCCGCAGACGGCTTGCCACATCGAGGATGCGGCTGCCATCCGTCTGGCGCATTACCTGATTCAGGCCGATTTCACACACTTGCAGACCGTATTTCCCGCGAAGATATTCCGCATCCAGTGCCGGCGAGCTTTGCTCCTTGACGGGCGGAAGCTGATTGTGGTCGCCTACGAAGATGAGTTTTCTGCGGATTTCTCCGTCTGTGCGGGCCAGGCTCATGCGGGTGTAGCGGAGCAGGTCATGCAGCACCCGGCCGGAACCAAATTGCAGGGTGGTCTGCTTCTGCTTCAGGTCGCCGAGCATGGAGGCTTCATCCACAATGGCAATCTGCCAGGAAGGCTCTTCGGTTTTCAGGGGGAAGTATTGGTGCAGCTCGTCTTGCACCTCCTCTGCCTGCAATTCGAATTCCTCCCGGGATTTCTCTTCGTCGAGCTCCAGTTGCGGCTCGCTGTAAATGCAGCTGTGCAAAGTGCTGCAAAAGGCTTTGTTTTCCTCGTCATCGCGTGCCGCGAGCTTCACGGTCAGCACACGCGCCGCCCGGGCTGTCGGGGCCATGAGCTGAACGCTTTTGTTCATGGAAAGAATCTGCTGCACCACTTCGGCAATCAGGGTCGTCTTGCCCGTGCCGGCACTACCACGCAGGATCAGCACGTCCTGTGCATCATCCTGAAGGAAGTCCAGAATGAAGGCGAGGGCTTGTTGCTGTTCCTGATTGAGCTGGATGGTCATGGTGTCTTGTCCTTGGCGGGTTGGAGATGGCCCGGCAGCTACCGGTACCCACTCAACGCCACGCGTTTCTGGAATTTCAAACTTTTGAATGTTTTTTCAGGCGACATGGACAAAATCAAAGGTTGAACACAAACTCTTCGTCGTACTTGGGCGTATTGTTTTGGCGCAGCCCGGAATTGCGTGCCTTTTTCATGGCATTTCGAACGGGATCCAGCGTCGTGTAGGCTTCTTCGAGGGCGTGAAGTACGGCGCAGGCGGCATTTTCGACTCGTTCGGAGACTGCCGCATTTTCTGTGCCCTTGATCTGTTCCATGCACCAGACACCCGGAGAAGTTTCTTTAACGGAAAGGGTCGCCACACGGCTGCCGGTTTGTGCATCGCGAATCGAATAAACCCGCAGCATTTCGTCCCGGCAGCGTTGGGCGTAAGTGCCGACACAATGACGCATCGCCTTGCCTTCTTCGACCAGCTCCGCCTCGGTGCTCAGTGCCCGGATAAGATGTCCATCACTTTCAACCAACGTAACGAAGGAGGGCCATTCTTCGCGTGCAGCGTTGATGGCCATCGCCGCCTTGTTCTTTTCCTGCTGGTGGCGATTCTGGATGACCGTCCAGCTTGCGTTGCGCCACCCGGGGCTATTGTCCAGGTGCTGCTTGCTACGGAAATACCAGCGTGCAACCGGAACCAGCTCTTCACGGACGAAGGCATCGAGCGCACGATCGGCCGCTGGTCGCCCGGCGACCTGGTATGCAACCAGGTCGCAAGCCTTCCACAAGGCGCGAAAGAATCCGGCAGGAATCGCGCTCAATCCGGTATAGGCCAGCCCCCAGTGCGGCAAGGAAGCGAGCAGCCGGTAAGGCGGCAAAACATCCATTTCGCAGGATGCCAGCAGGCTCAGCAGGCTGGCGTAACAGGCTAGCCGCTTCTCGTGCGGCTTGTCATCCCAGGACCAGCCTTCGTCCAGCGGCTCGAAAATGCAATCGCCAAAGTCGGCATACAAACGCCAGCCGCGCGCATTCACGCCGCAGCCAGCCAGCTTCGCCTTGATCTGGCGAAAGTCGGTTTCTGGAATTTCCAGTATTTGGGCAATCCTTGTCTGGCTCATATCATGCAGGAGATCATGTCGGCAGGGCTCAGGCAGACAACGACACGGAGCGTGACATTTTCAAAATGGGCAGTCGTGCTCGTAGTTGTGCTCGAATGGAGCAGCTAAATATTTTGCTCAAATGATGGACACTGCCACATCCTTGCCGCTATAATTTCGCTCCTAGACTTTTGCGCCCGTAGCTCAGTTGGATAGAGTACTTGGCTACGAACCAAGGGGTCGGGCGTTCGAATCGCTCCGGGCGCGCCAAAGTCGAAAGGCCAGACCAAAAGTCTGGCCTTTTGCATTTTTGACCGGGCAACAGGTCACAAAGCCACAAAAAAACCCCGGCACCCAACAAAGCCGGTGCGCCTACAGCGACCATAAAGTGCCAAAAAGACAAGAGCCAAAAACAAAGCCACCACTCCCGCAAGGATTCCAGCCCCGTCTCCCCTGACTACCGCTAAACTGCGCCCATGCGCCCTGTCTGGCGTTAGCGGACCGGCATCAGGAGCTCGAGCGTGCAGCAGATTCAGGATGAAATCATCGTCATTGGTGGTGGCCTGGCAGGCATCGTCGCCAGCCTCGAACTCATCACCCAAGGCAAGAGGGTCACCCTGCTCGATCGCGATCTGATCGAAAACCTGGGTGGCCAGGCCAAGGAAAGTTTTGGTGGCCTGTTTGTCGTCGATAGCCTCGAACAACGCCGCAGTGGTTTTCGCGACACACCAGAACAGGCCTGGCAGGACTGGCTCTCCTTTGGCGAATTTCATGACCAGGATGACTGGCCGCGCCGCTGGGCAGAGACCTATGTGCACACCTGCAGGGATGAGGTATACCTCTGGCTGAAGCAGCTGGAGCTGCGGTTCCTGCCCCTGCCCAGCTGGGTGGAACGTGGTCAGCTTCGCACTGGCAATTCCCTCCCCAGATTCCATATCCTCTGGGGAACGGGGCATTACCTGATCCAGCGTCTGCTGATGCACCTGCGCCGCAGGAACCCTTCCCACAAGCCGCTGCTGACCGTGAAATCCGGCTACCGGGTGGAGTCCTTGCTGACCGAAGGCGGACGGGTTACCGGCTGCCGTGGCCACCATGAACAGGAGGCCACGCCCTTCGAGGCTCGCGCTGACACAGTGATCGTTGCCACCGGCGGCATCAATGGCGATCTCGAGCGAGTACGCCGGCACTGGCATGTCGACTGGGGCACGCCGCCCGCCCTGTTGCTGAATGGCTCGCACTGTCATGCGGATGGGCTGCTGCATGATGCCGTTTTTGCCGTTGGTGGCCGGCTGACGAATCTGGAGCGGATGTGGAATTATGCTGCGGGCGTGCATCACTGGATGCCGCGCAAACCGCTGCATGGCCTGTCGCTGGTACCGCCGCGTTCCGCACTCTGGCTCAACTGGCGCGGCGAACGCTTCGAACACCCGCCGCTGGTCACGGGCTTCGACACCCGCGACCTGGTCACCCGCATCTGCCACGAAGAACGCGCCTATTCATGGCAGATTCTCAACCGTCGTATCGCCCTTCGTGAGCTGGCCATCTCCGGTGCCGAGTTCAACCCGTCCATCCGTGAACGCCGCATCCTGGGGTTTCTGCGCGACATGTTGCTGGGCAATCGTCGTGTGGTCGACGATCTAATTCGCCATTGCGAAGATGTCGTGGTTGCCGACACCCTCCCAGAACTAGCCGACAAAATGAACGCCCTGCAGCAGGATCAGGCCATCGACCGGGACAAGCTCAGCGCCACCATCCGCGCCTATGATGGCCGCATCGCCGCAGGAGACATGCAAGATGAGCAGTTGCAACGCATCGCCTGTGCCCGGCAATGGCGCGGGGACCGGATGAGAATAAGCAACAATCCGCTCATCGATGACCCACAGGCTCGCCCGCTGATCGCCATCCGTGAATTCATCATCAGCCGGAAAAGCCTTGGCGGCATCCAGACCGACCTCGATTGCCGTGTTCTCGACCAGGCCGGAGCGCCCATTCCCGGCCTGTATGCCATAGGCGAGGCGGCCGGCTTTGGTGGCGGCGGCATGAACGGGCTGCGCGCCCTCGAAGGAACGTTCCTGGGCGGCTGCATCCTGACCGGCCGCCGTGTTGCCCGCGCCCTCACCCGCTGAGTCCCGAAGGAGCCTCCATGAAAAAAACCGGTGCCTGGCTGGCCGTCCATGCCCTCGAACAGCTGGGTATCCGCTGGACCTTCGGGATTCCCGGCGTCCATACCACCGAGCTGTATGACGAGCTCAACCGCTCGACACAAATCACACCCCTGCTCGTCAGCCACGAAGGTTGCGCCGCCTTCATGGCCGATGCCATCAGCCGTACCGCAGCCGATCATGGCAGCATCGGTGTTCTGGTGATCGTCCCGGCCGCCGGCCTGACCCACGCCGCCAGCGGTATCGGTGAGGCAAAACTGGCCGGTATCCCGCTGTTGATCCTCAGCGGCGGCATCCGTACCGACCTCGACAAGCGCTTCCAGCTCCACGATATCGACCAGCTGGCGCTGGCAAAAGAGCTCACCAAAGCCGCCTTCCGCATCACCCGTCATGACGAAATCATGACGACGATCTTTACCGCATACCGTATCGCCACCAGTGGTGAACCCGGCCCGGTACTAGTGGAGCTGCCCGTCAATCTGCAGCTGTTCCCCGGCCACGTCGACGTGCTGCCACACTGGCAACCACCTGCACCACCGCCCCCGCCGGATGCAACCCTCTTGATATCCGCCGTCGATCTGCTGCTCGCCGCCCGTCGCCCGGCACTCTATCTTGGCTGGGGCGCACGTCACGCCGTGGCCGAGAGCATGGCTCTGGCTGAAGCCCTGAAACTGCCCGTAGCCACCACACTACAAGGTCTGGACGCATTTCCTGCCGATCACCCACTCCACGCCGGCTTCGGTTTTGGTACCTCGGCCGTACCCGCTGCACGCCATGCCTTCAAGGATTGCGATTGCCTGCTGACCATCGGTGCCCGCTTCAGCGAAGTTGCCACCGGCAGCTACGGCATCCGTGTTCCGGCGCAGCTCATCCACGTCGACATCAACCCGGCGGTCTTCGATGCCAACTATCCAGCAAGCATCAAGATTGCCGCCGATGCCCTTGTTACCTTGCAAGGCCTCAATGAAGAACTGCGCCGCCGCGCCCTCACCATCCCGTCCCGCACAGACCCGACCGCTGCCATTGCGAAAAACAAGCAGGCCTATCTCGACCAATGGCTCGCCCACGACAGCCGGGGCCGGGTTCATGCCGCACGCTTCTTTGCCGAGCTGCGCCGCCAGTCGCCAAACGATGCCATCACCGTACTCGACGATGGCAATCACACCTATCTGGCAGCAGAGCTGTTCCCCATCCACCGGGGCGGACAGTTGCTGGTACCGACCGACTTCAACGCCATGGGCTATGCCGTCCCGGCCAGCATCGGCGCCAAGCAGGCCCAGCCGCAGCGTGAGGTATTCGCCATCGTCGGTGATGGCGGCTTCATGATGACCGGCATGGAACTCATTCACGCCGCCACCCGCCAGCTGGGCGTCGTGGTTTATGTGTTCCATGACGGCGAGCTGGCACAAATCAGCCAGGCCCAGAAAATCCCCTATCGCCAGCAGACCTGCACCCGCCTGCCCCCTCTCAACCTGCAAGGTATCGCCCTGGCCACCGGCGCTGCCTATATCAACCTGCCCAATGACGAAAGCATCGCAACAGCCATCCAGGAGGCCCGTCGCCTGTCACGGCAGGGACAACCCGTTATCGTCGATGTCCAGATCGACTACCGCAAAGCCACCGCCTTCACCAAAGGCATCCTCAAAACCAATCTGCGCCGCCTCCCCATCCCGCAGCAGATCCGCATGGCCGGCCGCGCATTGAAGCGCCATTTCATCGAATGACACCAGAGGCTATCCGGCCAAACCCACCAAGTCAGCGAAACCTGACAAACCGCAGCGGTGCTAAAATCCGCTCCCGGTTTTGCATGCCCACGAACCACCTGCAATATCAGAGTCAACCGGAGCAATTTCCATGAAATATGCCGACGATCCCACCAAAAGTGCCGAGTTCCTGCGCCTGGCACTACCCTTGATGAGCAAGCAGTCCGCCGGTCTGCATCCGGTCAGCTACTCCATCTGGTATGAATATGTTTCCGGCATCAATCCGGGCTTGAAAAGTGCGCTCGACGAGATTCTGAAACGCCAGGGCAAGCTGGACGAAGAAAGCACCCATGAACTGTTTCGCAAGCATGTCGCCGAGGTCGACACGGAAACCTTACAGCGCATCTCGAGCTCGTTTCAGGAACTTTTGAATGAAATGAACAACTCCGCCAGCCAGGCCGGAGAACAGGCCGGGAATTTCAACGCCACCCTGAGCCACTTCAATGCCCGACTGGACCCAGCCAATCCGGGCGGCGCACTGCAATCTGCCGACATCGGCGCCCTCCTGTCGAGCACCCGCTCCATGCAATCCTCGGTCTCCGCCCTCAAGGCACACCTGGAGCAAAGCCGGCGCGAGGCCGAAGAATTACGCGAAGAAGTCAGCCGGGCGCGCCAGGATGCCCTGACCGATGCCCTGACCGGATTGACCAACCGCAAAGGCTTTGACCAGATCATTACCCAGGCCCTGGCACAGCACGACCCGGCCAGCAAGGGACTCAGCCTGCTGATCTGCGATGTTGATCACTTCAAGAAGATCAACGACACCTACGGCCACGTCTTCGGTGACAAGGTATTGCAATCCGTCGGCTTCATCCTCAGGCAGAACGTCAAGGGCAAAGATGTCGCTGCCCGCTTCGGTGGCGAGGAATTCACCATCCTGCTGCCGGACACCCATCTCGACGGAGCCCGCGCCGTTGCCGAAGCCTTGCGAGCCACGCTTGAAGCCGCCCGCATCAAGCGCAGCAACAGCAACGAGACCGTGGCCCGGGTCACCATGTCCTTCGGAGTTGCCACCCATCGTCCGAGTGAATCTGTCAGCGACTTGATTGCCCGGGCCGATGCCGCGCTTTATCAATCCAAGGAACGGGGACGCAACCGCGTCACCATAGAGACCGCCGGATAGGAATCAGCGGGATCAGCGGGATCGGCGCCGAAGCTGCCTGATCGAGGCGGTCTGCACCGCTCCGCTCACTTGATCGCTGCTTACTTGAACGGATGACGCAGGACGATGGTTTCCTCGCGATCCGGCCCGGTCGAAATCATGTCCACCGGCACGCCGCAAACTTCCTCGATGCGTTTCAGATAAGCCCGTGCGGTGGCCGGCAGGTCTTCAAGCGTCCGCACCCCTACCGTGCTTTCCTTCCAGCCTGGCAGGGTTTCATAAACCGGCTCGCAGCGCGACAGCTCCTCGGCACCGACCGGCAGAATGTCCGTCACTCCGCCTTCCAGACGATAGCCGGTGCACAGCTTGAGCTCCTCGACGCCATCGAGCACATCGAGCTTGGTCACACACAGCCCGGAAACCCCGTTGATCTGGATCGAGCGCTTCAGTGCGGCCGCATCAAACCAGCCACAGCGCCGCGCCCGGCCAGTGGTCGCGCCAAATTCGTGTCCTTTGGTAGCCAAGTGCTTGCCGACCGGATCAAGCTTGTCGACAGCATCATAGAGCTCCGTCGGAAAAGGCCCGCCGCCCACCCGCGTGGTGTAGGCCTTGGTGATCCCCAACACATAATGCAGCATATTCGGCCCGACCCCGGCACCCGCCGAAGCCGCCCCAGCCACGCAGTTGCTGGAGGTAACGAAGGGATAGGTACCGTGATCGATGTCCAGCAAAGTGCCCTGGGCACCTTCAAACAGCAGATTGGCACCACCGTTATGCGCGTCATACAGGGCCCGCGGTACATCGGCCACCATTTTCTCCAGACGCGGTGCCATGGCCAGGGAATGGTCGAGCACCTGCTGAAAATCCACCGGCGTCGCGCGGTAGTAATGCTGCAACATGTAATTATGGTAATCCAGTAGCTCGGCCAGCTTCTCGGCAAAACGCTTGGGACGGATCAGGTCCTGCAGACGGATGGCCCGCCGCGCCACCTTGTCCTCGTAGCACGGGCCGATACCACGGCCAGTAGTGCCGATCTTGTTCTCGCCCCGTGCCTGCTCGCGTGCAATGTCGATGGCCTGGTGATACGGCAGAATCAGCGGACAGGCTTCGGAAATCTTCAGCCGCGCCTCGGCATCGATGCCGGCGGCCTGCAATTCATCCAGTTCCTTGATGAGCGCCTCGGGCGACAACACCACACCATTGCCGATGTAACAAGTAACACCGGCACGCAGGATGCCAGAAGGCACCAGATGCAACACTGTTTTCTTGCCATTGATGACCAGCGTATGACCGGCATTGTGTCCGCCCTGGAAACGCACCACACCTTGCGAATGGTCGGTCAGCCAATCGACGATTTTGCCCTTACCTTCATCGCCCCACTGGGTGCCAATGACGACAACGTTTTTTGCCATGGATTCAGTCATTTTTTCTGGATTACAAAAGATTCAATATCCGACATTACAGCGCCACCAGCTGCCAGCGCCCATCGAGCCACTCCAGACAACGGTCACAGCCTGCCTCGCGCCAGTCTTGCCGCCCTTCGCCGGGCAAGGCATCGAGAACGATCTCTCCCGCCGCACGCAAACGGGCCACTTCCTCACGCAAGAAACGAACCGCTGCCCCCACCACCAGCGGTGCCACGATCGTACGATGCGGTACCGGAGTGTCCACCAGGCGTGCCAGCTCGCGCAAATCGAGGCTGAACCCGGTAGCGGCACGATCACGACCAAATGCCCGGCCCACTTTGTCATAACGCCCACCCAGGGCAATGGCCCCGGGATGCCCGGCAGCATACGCTGCAAAGACGATGCCGCTGTGGTAGTGCAGCCCACGCAAATCCGCCAGGTCGATGCTCAATGGCAAACCCTCCAGCGCCTGAGCCAGCGTCTGCAATTCGTCCAGCGCTCGCGTGATCGCCGGCAGCACCGGCAAACAGGCGCGCGCCCGCTCGATCGTCTCGATTCCCCCGTACAACCCCGGCAAAGCCAGCAAGGCAGAACGGTACGGCTCAGCAAGAGAACCCAGCTGCTCTTGCAAGCCGGGCAGATCCTTGCCCTGCACAGCCGTCAGAAGCTCCTCGAGCTGCTCCTCTTCGAAGGCGGCTTCCTCCACCAGAGCGCGAAATACCCCGACATGCCCTAGGTCGATGCGCGTTGCCGTAACGCCTGACAACTGCAAACCACGCGCCAGCAGACGCAATATTTCGACATCCGCCCCGATCCCGGCATGGCCATACAGCTCGGCACCCAACTGCAACGGCTGGCGTGTCGCCGTCAGGCTGGCCGGCCGGGTATGCAGCACACTGCCGCAATAGCACAGCCGAGCCACCCCCTGACGGTTGAGCAGATGGGCATCGATGCGCGCGGCCTGCGGGGCAATGTCGGCACGCACCCCCATCGTCCGTCCTGAAATCTGATCGACCAGTTTGAAGGTTCGCAAATCGAGATCGCGCCCGCTGCCAGTCAGCAGCGACTCGACATATTCCATCAACGGCGGAATGACATATTCGTAACCATGACGACGAAATTCATCGAGCAAGGTACGACGCAAGGTTTCGACATGCCAGGCCTCAGCCGGCAGGACATCCTCGATTGCTTCAGGCAGCAGCCAGCGACGCATGAAGGCACTCATCTGAAAAAGACCAGCAAAAGCGTGCCAGTCAGCAAGGAAAAAAGACCCAAAAAGCGTATCTGCCCATCGGCCAATGCCCCGATACGCCGAAAGGTATCACGCCAGGCCTGCGGTGCCAGAAAGGGCAACAGCCCCTCGATGACCAGCATCAACGCAAACGCCTGCAACAGACTCGAGCCCGACACGGTCTGCGCCTCGCCTATTTGCCGGACTTGCCGGTCTTGCCGCCGCCGCTGCTCTTGAAATAGCGGAAAAAGTCGGCACTGGGGTCAACCACCAGCACATCGCTCTTGCTCTTGAAGCTCTGGCGGTAGGCTTCGAGGCTGCGGTAGAAGCCGTAAAATTCAGGGCTCTGGCCAAAAGCCTGGCCATACAGCGCCGTCGCCTTGGCATCTCCTTCCCCCTTGACCTTCTGGGCATCACGATAGGCCTCGGCAACGACGACCTCGCGCTGACGGTCCGCGTCAGCCTTGATCTTCTCGGCCTCGGCCGCGCCCTGTGAACGCAGCTCATTGGCCACCCGCTTGCGCTCGGTTTCCATGCGGCGATAAACCGAATCTGAAACCTCGGGCGTGAAATCGACACGCTTCAGGCGCACATCGATGATCTGTACGCCCAGGGTACGCGCATCGGCATCGGCCTTGCGCTGCACCTCAGCCATCACCTTGTCACGCTCACCGGAAACGACATCATGAACCGTGCGCCGGCCAAAGGCTTCCCGCAACCCGGAATTCACCGTCTGCGCCAGCCGCGTCTTGGCCAGCATCTCGTCGCCACCGACGCTGATGTAATACTGCTTGACATCATTGATGCGCCACTTGACGTAGAAATCCACCTGCACCGGCTTTTTCTCCGCCGTCAAAAAACGCTCGGGCTCGGGCGTATCCATGGTCAGGATGCGCTTGTCGAACGTCCGCACGTTCTGGATCAAGGGCCACTTCCAGTTCAGGCCTGGTTCGCTGATGACATTCACCACCTCACCCAGCTGGAAGACGATGGCGTAATAACGTTGATCGACGGTAAACAGGCACATTGCCAGCGTCACCAGGGTGACCAGCAGCATCGCCACAAAAGCAGACAAACGGCTGTGCATCAGCGCTCTCCCCGCTCACGCAGACGCGCCGTGTCACGCGAGCGCGACAGGCTGCCATCCGGTTTTTCCAGTTGCGGCGGAACATCGCCGGAAACCACAGTCGCCGGATGCGCCGGCGTCTCGTGCCCGGCGGCATTTGCTGTACCGGATGCCACTGGCGAAGCCGGCGCTCCAGCCGCCTGCATCAGCTTGTCCAGCGGCAGGTACAGCAGATTGCTGCCATTGCGCGCATCCACCAGCACCTTGCTGGTACTGGACAACACCTGCTGCACTGTCTCCAGATACATGCGATTACGCGTCACTTCCGGTGCCTTGTTGTATTCCACAAGAATCTGCTTGAAGCGGCTGGCCTCACCCTCGGCATTGGCAATCACGCTCTGCCGATAACCCTCGGCCTCCTGCAACAGGCGTGAGGCCGTTCCACGGGCACGCGGGACCACATCATTGGCATAGGCCTGGCCTTCGTTCTTCTGCCGCTCGCGATCCTGCCCGGCCTTGACGGCATCATCAAACGCCGCCTGCACCTGCTCCGGTGGCTGGGTGCTTTGCAGGGTGACCGCCGTCACCAGCACCCCGGTTTCATAGCGGTCGAGAATCTCCTGGATCAGCTTGCTGGTGTTGCTGGCAATCTGCTCACGCCCTTCGTAGAGCACGAAATCCATCTTGTTCTTGCCAACCACCTCGCGGATGGCTGTCTCCGCCGCACCCATCACGGTTTCATCCGGATGACGGTTCTTGAAAATGAAATTCTGCGGATCCTTGAGGCGGTATTGCACGGCAAACTGCACCATGACGATGTTCTCGTCATCGGTCAGCATCAAGGCTTCCTTCAGCACCTTGGCCGTGCCACGATAACCGACCTCGATGGTGCGCACACGCGACAGATCGACGATTTCATGCGTCTCGATCGGCCAGGGCAGGCGCAGATTGGGGCCAGGCCCGGTGATCCGGTTGAAGCTGCCAAAGCGCAGCACCAGACCACGTTGCCCTTCATCGACGATGTAAACGCCGCTGGCCAGCCACAGCGCCAATACCAGTACCAACAACATCACGATGCCACCACCGAATTGCCGCGGGCTCAAGGGAGACTGCTGCATACCTCCCCCCGGGCCGCCGTTCTTCTTGCCGAAGAACGACGACAACCGCCGATTGACATCGCGCCAAAGCTCTTCGAGATCCGGAGGCCCTTGATTGCCCCGGTTGTTCCCACCCGGATCAGGGCGAGGCCCCCAACCGTGGTCATTCATGGACATGAGTATCGCCGCAATCAATTTTTTACCCGATGTTTTTTGCTGGAAGATGCTCCCCAAACACCTTGGGAAACAGCTCTCCCGATCAGCCACGCACCGTAGGACATGGCTCCTGTTGTTCCTGCTCTGGTTCTGTCTCGGCTCCGGCAGTCTGCCCGCTCCGTTCCCGATGTGCCTGCGCAACTTCGGTCAATGTCTGGCGCAGTAGCTCCAACCCCACGCCACTACGCGCACTCAAGCGAATCCGCGAGATTCTAGCATATTCATCCCGCTCCACTCCCGGCGCGACCTGGGTAGCATCGATCTTGTTCCAGACGATGATCTGCGGCACGCCGGCCGCGCCGATTTCCTCGAGCACCGCATTCACGGCCGCAATCTGCTGGTCACGGTCCGGACTGGAAGAGTCAACGACATGCAGCAGCAAATCCGAGCTAGCCGTCTCTTCCAGCGTGGCATGAAACGCCGCCACCAGCGCATGAGGCAGATCACGAATGAAGCCCACCGTATCCGACATCACGATCTGGCCAGCCTCCGGCAGATACAGACGGCGGGAGGTTGTATCGAGCGTGGCGAACAACTGGTCAGCCGCATAGCTGCCGGCCTTGGTCAAGGCATTGAACAGAGTCGACTTGCCGGCATTGGTGTACCCCACCAAAGACACCGTCAACACCTCGCGCCGCGCCCGCGCCCGTCGCTGCACCATGCGCTGACGCTCAAGCTGCCTGAGTCGCTCTTTGAGCATGGCAACCCGTTTGCCAAGCAACCGGCGGTCCGTCTCCAGCTGGGTTTCTCCTGGTCCACGCAGGCCGATCCCGCCCTTCTGACGCTCCAAGTGCGTCCAGCCACGCACCAACCGTGTTGCCAGATGCTGCAACTGAGCCAGTTCGACTTGCAGCTTGCCTTCATGACTCTTGGCACGCTGGGCAAAAATATCCAGGATCAGGGCGCTGCGATCGACCACCCGGCAACCGAGCACCTTTTCCAGATTGCGCTGCTGACCGGCAGACAGCTCATGATTGAACATGACAATGTCCGCCTGATGCAGCCGGGCCGCCTCGCCGATTTCCTCTGCCTTGCCCTTGCCGGCATAAGTCGCTGCATCCGGTGCATGGCGCTTGCCGCGAATCACAGCCAGCGGCTGCGCTCCGGCACTGGCAGCCAGCAAGCTGAACTCCGCCAGGTGTTCCTCATAACCTGCCGTACCGAAATCCAGCTGGACGAGAACGGCACGGATTCTGTTTTCCGTCATGTCATCCTTACCCTGAGGGTCGCCGTACCGAACCCAGCACAGACGAAGGACTCAATCGTCCGCATTGTCCTGGCTGATTGTCACCGGACGGCCCGGCACGATGGTTGAGATAGCATGCTTATAGACCATCTGCGTCACGGTGTTCTTGAGCAGCACGACATATTGATCGAAGGACTCAATGTGCCCCTGCAGCTTGATACCATTCACCAGATAGATCGAAACCGGCACATGTTCCTTGCGCAGTGTGTTCAGAAACGGGTCTTGTAACAATTGCCCTTTGTTGCTCATGGTGTCTACCTCGTTGGTTGCAATATGTGATGCACTTCAATGTAAGACCCGCCGCAGCTCATGAGCGCGGCGGCCGGCCACGGCCGGGTTTCTTGCCCCCTGTACTGCGGGGTTTCCCGGACTCGTCCTTGTCATACGGATTCTCGCTGCTCTTGAACTGTACGCGCAGCGGCGTTCCCTGCAGTTTGAACCCGGTCATGAAACTTCGTTCCAGATAACGTCGATACGATTCTGGCACCTGATCTAGGGCATTGCCGTGAATGATGATCAGGGGCGGATTCTGTCCGCCCTGGTGGGCATAACGCATCTTGGGGCGGAAAATTCCAGCACGCGGCGGTGCCTGTTTGGCCACAGCCGCCTGCAGCGCGCGCGTCAGCCGCGGTGTCGACAGTTTGGCCATCGCGGCGCCCCAGGCTTTATCGACCGAATTCAGCACCCCCCCCGTACCTGTATCCTGCAAGGCGGAGATGTAATGGATTCTGGCGAAGCCAAGAAAATTCAACTTGTGCTCGATGTCCTGCTTGATCTGTTCACGCCGGTAACCATCAACGGCATCCCACTTGTTGACGGCCACCACCAACGCTCGCCCGGCCTCGATGGCAAACCCGGCGATATGTGCATCCTGATCGGAAATGTCCTGGCTGGCATCCACCATCAGCACCACCACATTGCTTTGCTCGATGGCCTGTAGCGTCTTGATGACAGAGAACTTCTCGATGGCCTCGAAAACCTTGCCGCGCCGCCGCAAGCCAGCGGTATCGACCAGCACATAATTGCGCCCTTCGCGACTGAAAGGAATCTCGATGGCATCGCGCGTCGTACCCGGCAGGTCGAAGGCAATGACGCGCTCCTCCCCCAGCAGGGCATTGACGAAGGTGCTCTTGCCCACATTGGGCCGCCCGGCAATGGCTACGCGCGGCCCATGATCCGCACGCTCCTCCTCATCCTCCGCAGGAAACGCCGCCAAAGCCTCATCGACCAGCGCTCGCACACCATCGCCATGCGCCGCCGAAATAACCAGTGGCTCGCCGCAACCCAATTCATGAAACTCGGCCGCCACGACCGGACGATTCATGCCCTCCGCCTTGTTGACCACCAGCAGCAACGGACGCCCGGCCTTACGCAGACGGTCTGCGATTTCCTGATCCTGCGGCGTCATCCCAACCCGGCCATCGACCACGAACAGCAGCACATCCGCCTCGGCAATGGCACTTTCTGCCTGACGCGCCATTTCGTGCATGATGCCACCCTTGGCCTGTGGCTCGAAGCCCCCGGTATCGACGACCAGATAGGGGCGATCACCGAGACGGCCATGCCCGTAGTGACGGTCGCGCGTCAGCCCCGGAAAATCGGCCACCAGGGCATCCCGCGTCCGGGTCATGCGGTTGAACAGCGTTGACTTCCCCACATTCGGGCGTCCAACGATCACAAGTGTCGGCTTCATGATTCAGCGTGCCACGGTATCAACATCGGGGTCATTTCATCGACAAGGCGTACAACGAACCGTCCTGTGTCTGAACGACCACCCCTCCTTGATAGGATTGCGGATCCGCCAGCACCGGGCTGCCATCCGTCTCGAAGCGTGCGGCAAAGCCACCATCCTCCTGCCGCAGCAGATGAACAATGCCGGAACGATCCGCCACAACGATGTGATGAGCCACTGCCAACGGGCGGGACAGCCCCCGGTAAGACAAGCGATCCTGCTTCCAGAGGCTGGAGCCGCTCTGGCGATCAAAAGCCAGCACCGTTCCCTTCTCGTCGCTCACATAAACGCCCTTCTGATCGACATCGAGACCCGCCACGCTCGACACATCGCGTGACCAGAGCAGGCTGCCATTGCTCAGTTCAAAGCAGGCTACACGTCCCTGATAAGCCACAGCACACACCTGGCTGCCATAAACTACCGGGGCACTGGTCAGATCCGCCACCCGCTCAAGTTCCGTCGTTCCCTTAGGCAAGGCGACAGCGCCTTCCCACAAAGCCCCCCCGTTAGCCGGGCTCAAGGCCACTAGCTTGCCCCCCGGAAAGCCGGCCAGGATGGCACGCCCGCCCAGGACAACGCCGACATGGCTGCGCAATGACAAGGTCGGCGTATTACGCTGGTACACCCAGCGCCGCTTTCCATCATTGGCCTCAAACGCAAAAATGCGCGCATCACCACTGCGCACGATGACCACCCCGTCCCCTACGGTCGGTGCCGCCAGGATTTCAGAACTGACCTGCGCCCGCCACAGCGGCTTGCCATTGGCGGCATCGAAGGTCAGCACCTCACCCTTGGCCGTCCCCACTGCCACCAGACGGCCATTACTGCCCACCCCTCCCGACAGCGCCTGACCAACCTGAATGCGCCAAACCACCTTGCCTTCGTCAAACCTGGCCAGCGCGCCATCGGCACCGGCCGCATACACACTGCCTCCGGCGACCGCCGGGGTAAAGACATGGTTATCCGCCGCAGACAGCCGCTCGCGCCACAGGCTGCGCACCTCGGCAGTCGCCTTGAAGGCCGTCAATTCAGCCGGTTTGTTCCTGACCTCACGGGCAAAAGGATTGAGCGATGAGCAGGCCGACAAGGCCAGCGACCACAACACCGCCTGCACGACTGCGGTACGGCGCATCATGGCTGGGTTCCCTTGTGATCGGCTGCCGGGGCAGCAGCAGTCGCCGCCGGTGCCACTGATGCCGCCGGTGCCGCAGCATGCTGTGCATCGAGTTTGACCTGCAAAAGCTCGCGATAAGGCCCCGGGCGCTGGGCTGTACCGGCAGATTTCTGCAATTCATCCAGCTTGTTGAGTGCCATCTGATAAGCCGCTCTCGCTTCAGCGCTCTTACCCTGGGCTGACAGGACATCGCCCTTGAGTTCCTCGAAGCGTGGCGCAAATGGCAAGGTATGCTCCGCTGCCAGCTGCTTGAGTGCTTCGTCATAAGCCTTTTCACCAAAATACAGTGAGGCCAGACGTATCCGCGCCAGATCGCGCAAACCGGGATCAGGTGCATGCTCCACCGCCCAGCTCAGCTGAGCCTTGGCAGTCTGGGTATCGGCAACGTCCATCTGCAGACGGGCCGACAGTAATGCACCCATGCTGGCATAAGCCGTCCCCGGAAATTTGGCAATCAGTTCTCCAGCTGCCTCACGGGTTCTCTTGGCATCGCGCCCGCGTGCTGCCTCCTCGACGACGACATACAGTGCCCCGGCCTGCTTGGCCTGATTGCGCTGCCACCAGTTCCAGCCCTGCCAGGCGGCAACCGCCAGGGTCACGACCAGCACCGCAGCGGTCAGCCAATGACCATAGCGCTGCCACCAGACCTTCAGTTCGTCGATCTGTTCCTGTTCTTCGAGATCATAGACTGCCATCTTCGTCCTCCCGTCCAAAAAACAGCTGCCCAATGACTTCGGGCAACCGGTCCACTGCGACACGCTGCTGCGTGCCGCCCTCACGCAAGGTTTTCACCGTCACCTCAGCCGCAGCCACCTCATCCTCGCCAAGAATGAGGGCCAGGGTAGCGCCCGAGGCATCCGCCCGCTTCATCTGCGCCTTGAAACTACCCCCGCCACAATGCAGCTGCACGGCAAATCCTTGGCTGCGCAATGCTTCCGCCATCAGGAAGGCCTGACGCTGCGCCGCTGCCCCCTGATGCACCAGATAGGCATCGGGTGCCGCCATTGCCGTCGCCGCCCCCCCCTGTTCCTGCCACAAGGCCAGGACACGCTCCATGCCGATGGCAAAACCACAGGCCGGTGCGGGCTTGCCGCCCAGCTGTGCCACCAGACCATCGTAACGCCCGCCGGCACACACCGTGCCCTGCGCCCCGAGACGGTCGGTAACCCATTCAAAGACGGTCAGGTTGTAATAATCCAGCCCACGCACCAGCCGTGGGTTGATACGGCAGGCGATGCCGGCATCCTTGAGCAGCCCCTGCACCTCCTCGAAATGCTTCAGCGAGGCCTCACCAAGATAATCCATCAGCCGGGGGGCTGCCTCGACGATTTCCTGCATCGCCGGATTCTTGCTGTCGAGAATGCGCAACGGGTTGCTGTGCAGGCGCCGCTGGGCATCGGCATCGAGTGCCGCCGCGTGCCGCTCGAAGTGCTGGATCAAGGCACTGCGGTGCTGCTGGCGCTCTTCGAGCTGTCCCAGTGTATTGATTTCGAGGTGGATGCCTTCCAGCCCCAGGTCATCCCAGAGACGCTGCCCCATCAGTATCTGCTCGGCATCGATATCCGGCCCGGCAAACCCCAGAGCCTCTACCCCGATCTGGTGAAACTGACGGTAGCGCCCCTTCTGCGGCCGCTCATGGCGGAACATCGGGCCGGCATACCACAGACGCTTCGGGCCGTCATACAGCAGGTTGTGCTGCAACACCGCCCGCACACAGCTGGCCGTGCCTTCCGGGCGCAAGGTTAGCTGCTCGCCGTTCAGGCTGTCGGTGAAGGAATACATTTCCTTCTCGACGATGTCCGTCACCGCCCCGATCGCCCGGGCAAACAGTGGCGTTGCTTCCACCAGCGGCATGCGGATCGGCCGATAGCCATAGCTGCGCAGCCAGGTACGGACGAGCTCCTCAAACTGTTCCCAGCACTCGGCCTCCTCCGGCAAGATGTCGTTCATGCCCCGTATGGCCTGCAATACCTGACTCATGCTTCCCTTCCGTTTGCGGATTCGACCTGACACGATGCATCAGTGCGAGGGTAAGTGCGCGCCACATAGTCGTCGATGATGGCGCGAAACTCGCTAGCGATGTGTTCACCTTTCAGCGTTACCGTACGCTCGCCATCGACATACACCGGTGCTACCGGCATCTCGCCCGTTCCCGGCAGGCTGATGCCGATGTTGGCATGCTTGCTTTCGCCCGGGCCATTGACCACGCAGCCCATCACAGCCAGGGTCATGTTCTCCACACCCATATGCCGCTGCCGCCAGACCGGCATGCTGTTGCGCACATAGTCCTGAATATCCTGGGCCAGTTCCTGGAACACCGTGCTCGTTGTCCGGCCACAGCCCGGACAGGCCGCCACCAGCGGGGTGAACGCCCGCAACCCCATGGTCTGCAGGATTTCCTGCGCCACGATGACTTCCCGGGTGCGCTCGCCGCCCGGCTCCGGCGTCAATGACACCCGGATGGTGTCCCCGATACCTTCCTGCAGCAGTACCGACAAGGCTGCCGTAGACGCCACGATGCCCTTGGAGCCCATGCCGGCCTCGGTCAGCCCGAGGTGCAGGGGGTAATCGCAGCGTACCGCCAGATCACGATAAATGGCGATCAGATCCTGCACGGCGGAAACCTTGCAGGACAGTATGATCCGTTCCCCCGGCAGGCCCAGCGCCTCGGCGCGTGCCGCGCTTTCCAGAGCCGAGGCCACCATCGCTTCACGCATGATGGCGGCAGCATCACGCGGCACCGGGCGGGCAGCATTCTCATCCATGATGCGGGCCAGCAGAGACTGATCCAGACTGCCCCAATTCACGCCGATACGCACCGGTTTTTCAAAGCGACAGGCAATCTCGATGAGCTGGGCGAACTGCTCATCGCGGCTCTTGCCTTTGCCCACGTTGCCCGGGTTGATGCGCAGCTTGTCAAGCGTGGCCGCGCAGTCCGGGAACTCCTCCAGCAGCTTGTGGCCATTGAAGTGAAAATCCCCGACCAGCGGCACTTCGACACCCATCCGCAACAACTGTTCACGTATCCGTGGCACGGCAGCGGCCGCCTCGCGACTATTCACGGTAATGCGCACGATCTCAGAGCCGGCGCGCGCCAGCTGCGCCACCTGGATGGCCGTAGCGACATGATCCACCGTATCCGTGTTGGTCATGGATTGCACGACCACCGGAGCGTCCCCGCCAATGGGCACGCCCCCGACCTGGCACTGACGGGTCGGGTGGCGAGAGGCCAGCCCCTCCCTCATTTGGATTGCCAAGCGATATTCTCCATTTACTCGAGCGTCAGACGGGCGACATCGACCTGGGTATGCGGCGCGAGATCGACCGCCGTCTCGCCATACTGCAGGCGAACGCTCGAAGCATTGCTGATGACGATGGACAGAGGAGGCTTGCCACGCACGACCTGCTGCGTACCGGCCAGGTTATTCTGGGCATACACCACGCGCCGGTCAGCATCCTTGACCTCAACCCAGGCCGTTCCGTCAAAAGCAAAAGTCAGGGGACGCAATGCCGCCGCTTCCGAATTATCCTCAGGTCTGCGCTCGGTGCCAGCGTCCGCAGCCACAGAAACGGGTGCAGAAGCAGCCCCAGGGAGCGGCGGCTTGCTGCTCACCGGAACCGCCCCAGGCGTTGCCACCGTTTTTTCGGCACGAACCAGCAAGGCCGCCGCCGTATCCTCCGGAGCGCTCAAGGGCCGTGCTGCGGCCTGTGCAGCCTGTGCTGAAGCCGCAGCCTGCAGCGCCGCCGCATCCTCTCCATTCATGGCCGTCCCACCCTCACCAGGGGAATACCTCATGTGGACGCCAGCCGCCACGATAACCCCACCCAAGATGACTGCCAGCAGTACCCGGCGCCACGGCCAGCCGCGCTCGATCAAGGGCGGCAAGTCCGAAACATCGAGCTGATCCATGGTCGTGGCAACACACACGCTGCTCAGCTGCCGGTCCAGCAGCTGCAACAACGGTGCTGGTTCGATTCGCAGCAAGCGGGCATAGCTGCGCACAAAGCCGCGCACAATGGCGGCCTCGGGCAAGCTGGAAAAATCATCACGCTCCAGTGCCGCAATCTGGCGGGGGCTGAAACGGACGACGCGCGCCACATCCTCCACGGCCAACCCTTGCGCACCGCGTGCTGCAGCCAGGCGCTGTCCCAATGTTGCGGCCTCATCGGGGCACACTGCCGCCCCGGGTGTGCCCTGTGCGGGCAATCCAGTTATTTCAGTCATATTCACCACGAGACAGCTTGATCTGCTCGGGACTCCCAGGGAAATTACGCTGCAATTGTGCTGCATAGCGCTTCTCGCTATCACGAGCCCCTTGATGGCGTGCCACACGCAATGCCAGCCAGAGCGCGGCTGCCCCCGGCTCGGTCACTCTGTCCAGCTCCGCCAGACGCAACTGTGCCACGGCCATCTGGCCACGACGATAGGCAATGTCGGCCAATGAAAAAAGAGCCAACGTATTTTGCGGATCGAAACGCAGGGCACGACTGAAATAACCCTCTGCTGCGTCATCGTCCTTCAGGCGCAGCAGGCAAATCCCGGCATTGACATGGGGCATGACCGGCGTGACATACAGGGGGGCACGAATGGCGACATTGAAATAATCCAGGGCGCGCCGCTCCCGGCCTGTCTGGCACAGGAACCAGCCAAAACTATTGTTGATTTCCGGATCATTCGGCGCCAGCCGCAGTGCCGCCTCGAAACTTTGTTCCGCCGCCGCATTTTCCCGCAGCTGCATATAGGCCAGCCCCATCAGGTTATGGGCGGGAGCATAACCAGGATCGGCAACCAAGGCCACGCGCCCTTCATCCAGCGCCACGGCAACCGTGCCCTTTTGCAAATAGAGCGCACCAAGCTCGGTATGCACCTTGGCACGCTGCTGCGCGTCGCTGGCCGCAGCCTGTTGCGACATGGGCTGCTCTGCCGGGCGATCCGTTCCTGCCGGCGTCGCAGCACAGCCCGCCAGCAACAGGAGCATTCCCCACACAGCAAAAATAACGGAAAAGTTTTTCATGACCGATGCAATATGACCGTGGCCGTGGCTTCTGTCTCGGCCTCGGCGGCGAGCGGTTGAGCAACCCGCGCAGTGTGGATGGTGCGGGTGGTGCGGATGGTACGGGTAGTGCGATCCTGAACCTGACCGGCCAGCTGCCCGCAAGCAGCATCGATGTCATCCCCACGCGTCTTGCGCGTCGTCGTGACCACCCCTGCCGCCATGAGAATATCGGCAAACCGCCGCACCCGGGGGGCAGCAGAACGGCGAAAACCAGAGCCCGGGAAGGGATTGAAGGGAATCAGGTTGAACTTGCAGGGCACATCGCGCGTCAGCTGCAATAGCTCATGGGCATGCTCATCATGGTCATTGACACCTGCCAGCATGACATATTCGAACGTCACGAAGTCACGCGGTGCCTTGTCCAGATAACGACGACAGGCGGCCATCAGCTCGACCAGCGGGTACTTGCGGTTGATCGGCACCAGTTGATCGCGCAGGGCATCATTGGGCGCATGCAGAGAAACGGCCAGAGCCACGGGGCACGCCTCACGCAAGCGATCCATGGCCGGCACCAGCCCCGAAGTCGATACCGTAACCCGGCGGCGCGACAGACCATAGGCATGATCGTCCAACATCAGATGTAAAGCGGCAAGGACATTGTCCAGATTGGCCAGCGGCTCCCCCATGCCCATCAGCACCACATTGCTGACGATGCGCTCGCGCCCACCGGATTCCTGCATTTCAGCGGGGGTGAGCAGACGATTGGCCTGCCAGAGCTGACCGATGATCTCCGCCACCGTCAGGTTGCGGTTGAAGCCCTGCTTGCCCGTCGAGCAAAAGGCACAATCGAGCGCGCAACCGGCCTGGGTCGACACACACAAAGTGCCGCGCCCACCCTCCGGGATAAAGACCGTCTCGATGGCATTGCCCTTGCCGACGTCGAACAGGAATTTACGGGTACCATCTTCCGAATGGCTGTCGCGCACCAGCGCCGGCGGCTGAACGCAAGCGGCAAGCGCCAGGCGCTCCCGCAAATCCCGGGCAATGTCCGTCATCCGGGCAAACTCATCCACACCGGACTGATGCAGCCAGTGCATTACCTGATGCGCCCGCATCCGGCTACGTGCCGGAGCCTCACCCAGGGTCACGAAAAACCTGGACAGCCCGGCCGCGTCGAGATCGAGTAAGTTGGGGTTTTCCGGCACCATGAACGAGCCTCCCGCCTCCGGAATGCCTCAGAATATCCAGAGGATTCCGGTTCCGAAGGTTCCGCGTGAGGGGTCAGCGCGTATAGACGCTGGACGACGGGAAGAAGTAGGCAATTTCAACAGCCGCCGTTTCCGGTGCATCGGAGCCATGGACGGCATTGGCATCGATGCTGTCGGCGAAATCGGCGCGGATGGTGCCCGGTGCGGCCTTCTTGGGGTCGGTAGCACCCATCAGGTCGCGGTTACGCAAAACGGCACCTTCACCTTCCAGTACCTGGATCATCACCGGCCCGGAGATCATGAACTCGACCAGATCCTTGAAGAAAGGACGCTCGCGATGCACGGCATAAAAGCCTTCAGCCTCACGACGCGACAGGTGCGCCATCCTCGAGGCCACGACCTTCAGGCCGGCGGCTTCAAAGCGGGTATAGATCTGACCAATGACGTTCTTGGCAACGGCGTCCGGCTTGATGATGGACAGGGTACGTTCAACAGCCATGTTTGCTTACTCCAGGTAAGGTTGAAAAAAATTGTATAACTTGCCATTCTAATGGATTCCGGCGGCGCCCCCTCAGACTTCAGCCAGTTTTTTCCAGCCGGACCTCACGGCGCACCCGCACCAGCACATGCGTCCCCAGCGACACCGCCGGATGACGATCAGGCCGGGCAGTCAGCAACTGGCGCAAAGCCTCCTTCAAACGTACCTCGGCAGGAATCATGACCCCCTGCTGCGCCAACAAGAAGCGCAGCACATTGCGCCCGCGCGGTTCGGACAGGCCGGCAAGCACGGCCAGCGGCAGCGGAAAGCGCGGCACATTCCCGGCCAGATCAACCAGCGCCAGCTCATCGAGCAAGCCCTGTGCCTCCTCGATATGGGCGGCCGTTACGGCCAGTCGCTCCTGCACTGCCGGAAAACGCTGGTGCAGCAGGGGCAACACCTGCCGGCGCAGAAAATTGCGGGCAAACCGGGTCTCGGCATTGCTCTCATCCTCAACCCAGGCCTCCCCCCGGGCAGCAAGATAAGCCTCGATGTCATGGCGACAAACCTGCAACAAGGGACGGATCAGATTCAGTCCCGGACGCAGCGGACGCACCTGCGGCATACCCCGCAACCCGGCCAGCCCGGCCCCGCGCAGCAGGTTGAACAGCCATGTCTCGGCCAGATCCCCCTGGTGATGAGCCAGCGCCAGCCAGTCGGCCTCGAGTGCCGTAAACGCCTCGTAGCGCACCCGTCGGGCTGCGGCCTCCAGTCCTTCAGGAGAATCTGCCGGAACGCAGACCCGGTACACCGTCAGCGCCACGCCCAGACGCTGGCAATAATCCTGACAAAAAGCCTGCCAGTCATCTGCCTGCGGACTCAAGCCATGATGAACATGACAGGCAGACAACCGATAACCCCAGCGGGGCTGCAATGCTTGCAGGCCGGCCAGCAGAGCCACGGAATCCCGCCCGCCGGAAAAGCCAGCAACGATGCGGCAGCCCGCTGCATCCTGCGGCAAATGACGCGACAGGGCGCGCGCCAGTGCCCCGGTCAGGACATCGACATCCGGATCAGGCAGCTTTCTGTTCCTTGAATTTGCCGTAGCCGGCCAACCGTTCGAGGCGGCGCTGTACCAGCGCATCTGCTGAAAGCTCACCCAACTGACGCAGCGACTCCTGGATAGCCTTCTTCAACGAAACCGCCATGGCCTGGGGTGCGCGATGCGCCCCGCCCACCGGTTCGTTGATGACACGGTCGATCAAGCCCAGTGCCTTCAGGCGCGCTGCCGTAATACCCATGGTTTCCGCCGCATCACAGGCACGCTCCGAGCTCTTCCAGAGGATGGAAGCACAGCCTTCGGGCGAGATGACCGCATAGGTCGAGTATTGCAGCATCATGACGGTATCGCCCACCGCAATCGCCAGCGCCCCACCGGAGCCACCCTCACCGATGATGGTGGTGACGACCGGCACCTTCAGCTCGGCCATGACCAGCAGGTTGCGGCCGATGGCCTCGGACTGCCCGCGCTCCTCGGCACCGATGCCCGGATAAGCGCCCGGGGTATCAACGAACGTAACGATGGGCATCCCGAATTTTTCTGCCAGCCGCATCAGCCGCAGCGCCTTGCGGTACCCCTCCGGCCGGGGCATGCCGAAATTGCGCAGGATCTTTTCCTTGGTATCGCGCCCCTTCTGGTGGCCGATCACCATGACAGATTGACCATTCAGCCGTGCCATCCCGCCGACAATCGCCCGATCATCCGCGTAATTCCGGTCGCCATGCAGCTCCTCAAAATCCGTGAACATGTGTTCGATGTAATCCAGCGTATAGGGGCGCTGTGGATGCCGCGCCACCTGAGCGATCTGCCAGGGCGTCAGCTTGGCGTAAATATCCTTGGTCAGGCTCTGGCTCTTGACCTCTAAACGCCCGATCTCATCCGAGATATCCACAGCAGAGTCTTCCTGCGCAAAACGCAGCGACTCTATCCGCGCATCCAGTTCTGCAATGGGCTGCTCGAAATCAAGGAACGTAGTTTTCATGATGCTTCCCGATCACAAATGAATCCCGCCATTGTACAAGAAGAGTCTGCCCTGCTCCCTTCTTGGCCTTGCTCCAGGCCAAACCCGGAACAACCATGATGCAACACCTCAGTGATGCGCCATCCCCTGCTCGGCATCAAAGAAATAGGTGACGTGTTTGCGCGGATTCAGGTAAGCCACGACCTTGGGGGGCAATTGCCCCGGCGGGATTCCTTTGCTGATATTGATCTCGGGGGCGACATCAAGATCCATCATCAGCGCCTCTTCCTTGGGTACATGCTCATCATAAACCCGCACCCAGGGGCGTAGTGGCTTCTTCAGGTTAACTGAGATGACCACCGCAATGGCCTCATTCGACAGCTGTACGAACGAGCCCGGCGGATAGACACCCAGATTGCGGATCAGCAATTGCAAGGCGGCCTTCTCAAATTTCGTACTGCGCTTGGCGAACATGAAGGAAAGCGCCGCATGCGGCGTCATCGCCCGGCTGATATCGACCGGGTTGCACAACCGGTCGTAAAAATTGACCATCGACACCAGCCGCGCCCCCGGCGACAGCACGGCTTCCGAGGTACCGCGCGGATAACCACTGCCATCGCAGAATTCATGATGTTGGCCGATGATCCGGATAACATCCGCAGACAACCCCAGCTTGCGGGCAATCTCGACCCCGTAATCCACATGCATGCGATACAGTGCCAGCTCGGCATTGTTGTACTCTTCCGGGCTCTTGTTCAGCACGTTGTCCTGAATATCGACTTTGCCCACATCATGAAGCATCGCGCCCACGCCAAGATTGCGGGCATCCTCGGCAGAAAAACCAAGATGCTTGGCCAGCATCATGGCCAGAATCGTGACATTCAGGCTGTGGTAATAGACATCCTCGCCCCCGACACGTTCGCCCATGAGATGCAGCGTGGCCTCGTTGCTTTCGAGAAACACGTCAATCATCTGCTGCACCAGTGCCCCCATGTCGCTCAGGGTTTCGCCAGGACGCGAAAACAGGTTGCGATTCAGGTTACGCATCACCGTGCTGGCCTTGCTGAACGCCTTTTCCACCTGCGCCAGACGTTCGCGTTGCACCCGCATCATCTCGGCATGCTGCTTTTTTTGCGCCATGGCCGGTGTCAGCTCGGCAGCCTCATCCTCTGCCGAAGAACCATCCACTGGCTCGGCAGGCACTTCAGTTTCTGCTGCCGTGCCTTCTGCCGCCTTCCAGCCCGGTGGCGGTGGCGTGGTTCGCTCCGGGTCATAACGATAGCGCTTGAGTTTGAGCGCACGCAGTTCACGCAGCTGCTCGATGCTGCTGATCCTGAAATTGTTCAGGGTAAAAGGATGATTGAACCAGGGCAGGTCAAGAATGACATAAACGCCAATCCGCAACTGTTCCGGTGGCAAATAGCACCCCTCCTTCAACGGCTCCTCCACCACAACCAATCCTTTCCTCACCCTTTTTCAAGGCAGACAAGCCCTGCAAACAGGCTGCCCCCAGAGCATCCCGCACCAAGATCCGCCGCAATCCGCCCAGTCTAACCCAGACACCCCGCCACCGCCGCAGCGCCCACGCCACAACCCGTTAACCATGCCACATTCACCATGCCAGGCGTGCCACAAATTTCCCGGCACAATCGATCACCATCGATCAATCGATTCACCATACACGCGGCAGAGCCCAACCACGGTTTAGAATCCCCTCCCTGATCCAACTACTCCCCAACCTTTCCGAAAGCACATTGTCCATGTCCCGCACCCTCCAGATTTTCGCCGTCAGCTCCGTGACTCTGCTGATGCTTGCCGCCTGCAACGAGCCGGGCACTTCCGCCAAGAACGAGACATCCCCGGCGGCACAGACCCTGCCGCACTCCCCCGTCACAAAAACGGAATCATCGCCGGCCGCCGCTGCAACAGGCGTGCTGGCCACTGTCAATGGCACACCCATCACGACCAGCCGCGTCGATGAACTGGTCAAGAGCTTCACCAGCCAGAACCCGGGCCAGAGTGCAGACGCTGAGACGCGCAAGGTGATCCTGGAACAATTGATCATGCAAACCGTCATTGCCCAGGATGCCGTCCAGAAAGGTCTCGACAAAAAGCCCGAGATTGCCGAAAAGCTCGAACTGACGCGCCAGTCCGTGCTGGCCAGCGCCCTGATCCAGGATTACCTGACCAGCCACCCGGTCAGCGACGATGCCGTCCGTGCCGAATACGACAAAGCCAAGGCCGGCATTGCCAGCACCGAATACAAGGCACGCCACATCCTCGTCGACAAGGAAGATACCGCCAAGGCACTCATCGCCAAGCTCAAGGCCAATCCCGCTTCCTTTGCCGCACTGGCCAAGGCCAACTCCAAAGACCCCGGCTCCAAGGACAAAGGAGGCGATCTGGGCTGGTTCGATCCGCACATCATGGTGCCGGAGTTTGCTGAGGCCGTCAGCAAGCTGCAAAAGGGCAAGATGACCGAAGAGCCCGTACACACCAAGTACGGCTACCACATCATCACCCTCGACGATACCCGCCAGCAGGCCGTACCGCCGCTAGATCAGATCAAGCCCATGATCCGCCAACGCCTGCAGCAGCAAATGGTCAAGAGCATGCTCGACGAACTGAAGGCCAAAGCCAAGATCGACATGGCTGCCGCACCGGCAGCATCCACCGTCCCCGCCACGACACCGGCAGCAGAGGCACATCCCGCCGCCAAGCCGGCCGAAAAGAAATAAGACCGGCAAGCGCACACCTCCTCCGCCCATGCCGCTTTACGCTCTTGGTCAGCAGACCCCGCGCTGCGCCCCCGATGCCTGGGTGGCCGACAACGCCACCCTCATCGGTGCGGTGGTGCTGGAATCCTGTGCCAGCGTCTTCTTCGGGGCGGTAGTGCGCGGCGACACCGATCTCATCACCATCGGCGCGCGCACCAACATCCAGGACAATGCCGTTTTGCACACCGATGCCGGCATCCAGCTGACGCTCGGCCAGCGCATCATCGTCGGCCATCAAGCCATGCTGCACGGCTGCACGGTCGGTGACGGCTCGCTGATCGGCATCGGAGCCATCATCCTCAACGGGGCGAATATCGGCGCACACAGCATCGTCGCCGCCGGTGCCATGATCCCCGAAGGCAAGACATACCCACCCTATTCACTCATCCTTGGCAGCCCCGGCAAGGTTGTACGCCAGATCAGCGAAGCCGAAGCCCAGGGATTGATGGCCGGCGCAGATGCCTATGTCGCCCGCTGGCAAAGCTATCAGGGCCAGCTACGCCGCATCGACCAGAACATCGCCCCGAACATATAGCAATCGCCGCAGCTCACGGTGGCGGTGATTTTTGCGGCACCTGCACGAACAGCTCGCCCGGCTTGACCAGCCCCAGCTCATAGCGGGCACGTTCTTCGATGGCATCGAAGCCATTTTTCAGATCACCGACCTCGGCATCGAGGCCGGCGTTGCGCTGCTCGAGTTTCTGATTGACCTCGCGCTGCGCCTGCAATTGACGGTCGCTCTCCCAGACGCGCAGCCAGCCGCCCTTGCCCAGCCACAGTGGATACTGCAACAGGGCAATAACGATGAGCAGCACCAGCGTCGGCCAGCGCATGGGCGTCGTACCGGCTTACCGTTTATTTGCGCAGGTTGTAAAAGGCATCCCGCCCGGGATAGTGCGCGATGTCGCCGAGGTCTTCTTCGATGCGCAGCAGCTGGTTGTACTTGGCGATGCGGTCAGAGCGCGACAGCGAACCGGTTTTGATCTGCATGGCATTGAGGCCAACCGCGATGTCGGCAATCGTCGAGTCCTCGGTCTCGCCCGAACGATGCGAGATGACGGCGGTGTAGCCCGCACGCTTGGCCATCTCGACGGCGGCGAAAGTCTCCGACAGCGTGCCGATCTGGTTGATCTTGATCAGGATGGAATTGGCGATGCTCTTGCTGATGCCTTCCTTCAGGATTTTCGTGTTGGTGACGAACAGATCATCCCCCACCAGCTGCACGCCCTTGCCGAGCTTGTCGGTAAGGATTTTCCACCCCTCCCAATCCCCTTCCGCCATGCCGTCCTCGATGCTGATGATGGGATATTTGTCGGCAAGGCTGGCAAGGTAATCAGCAAAGCCGGCCGAAGTCAGCTCCAGTTTCTCGGAGGCCAGCACATATTTGCCATTTTTGTAGAACTCGGAACTGGCGCAATCCAGCCCCAGCACCACATCCTGCCCCGGCGTGTAGCCTGCAGATTCTATGGCCTTGAGAATCAGCTCGATGGCTTCATCATTGCCGGCCACATTCGGCGCGAAGCCGCCCTCATCCCCGACGGTGGTCGGATAGCCTTTCTTGTCGACCAGTTTTTTCAGATGATGGAACACCTCCGTGCCACAACGCAGCGCTTCGCGGAAGCTGCTCACCCCCACCGGCAGGATCATGAACTCCTGGATGTCGAGATTGTTGTTGGCGTGCGCCCCGCCGTTAATGACGTTCATCATCGGCACCGGCATGGACATCGGGCCGGAGCCGCCGAAATAGCGGTACAGCGGAAGACCGGCTTCCTCGGCGGCCGCCTTGGCAATGGCCATCGACACCGCCAGCATGGCATTGGCACCGAGACGCGACTTGTTCTCGGTATCGTCGAGGT
>JAGOSV010000023.1 GCA_018062105.1 Sterolibacterium sp.
GAACACTGGCGCGATCTGGTACTGGATGCCGCCAATTTGGGCGCTTGGGATATCGATCTCGTCAAAGGCACCACTTACCGTAGCGCACGACATAACGAAATCTTTGGTTACGGCCATCCCATCCTGACTGCCGATGCCCTGGATTTTTTCCGCCACGTCCTGCCGGAAGACCTCGACTACGTCAAGCAATGCTATGCCGATGCCCTTGCCAGCGGCCGGCATTTCATGGAAGTACGCATCCTGCGCACCGATGGCGAGCTGCGCTGGATCAGCGTCCGGGGTCAGGTGCTCTACGACGATCAGCGTCGTCCCATCCGCATGGTGGGTGTGCTGGCGGACATCACCGAGCGCAAACTCACCGAAGCACAGCAGCAAAGACAGAACCGCACCCTGCGTCTGCTTTCTGAAACCAACGAAGCCTTGTTGCGCACCCGCGACGAAGGCGAACTGTTTGAAACCGTCTGCCGCCAGATTACCGACATCGGAGGTTATCCACTGGCCTGGGTAGGCTTTGCTGTCGAGGATGACGACAAGACCATTCTGCCCGTGGCGCAAAGCGGCACAGAGGGTTTTGTCTCGCGACTTCAGCTGACCTGGGCCGATACGCCCCACGGCAACGGCCCGACCGGGCTGGCCGTTCGTCAGGGCAAACCCATCATCATCCAGAACACCCAGCAGGATCTGCTCTTCGAACCATGGCGTCAGCTGGCGGCTGACTGTCACTTCTTCAGCACCCTCTCTTTGCCCTTGCATAACGGCTCGAATGTCATGGGCGTACTGTCGATCTACGCGCGCGAGACCTACGCCTTCGACAACAACGAAGTGATCTTTCTGGAAAAGCTGGCCAACAACCTGGCCTACGGTATCGTCCATCTGCGCGAAATCCATAAACGCGAGTATTTCGAACAACAACTCGACTACCAGGCCCATTACGACCGCAGCACCGGCCTGCCCAACCGTGCCCTGTTCATGGAGCGGCTCAACCAGGCGATTGCCACTGCCCAGGAAGCCCGCCAGCCCATCGCCGTGCTGGTACTCGATCTGGACCGCTTCAAGAATTTCAACGACACACTGGGTCATGACGTGGGCGACCAACTGCTGAAACAGGTCGCCCAGCGCCTGACTCGTAACGTGTACGACAATCACCTCATCGGCCGCCTGTCGGTCGATGAATTCGGCATCATCGTCAATGGCTTCGGCAAAACCTCCGATGTCATGGACTACGCCACTCCGCTGCTGCAAGCCATCGCCAAGCCCGTCATCCTCGCCGGCCGCCAGTTCTACATCACGGCCAGTGCCGGCATCGGCATTTATCCGGACAGTGGCGAAAGCGCCGACGTACTGCTGCAGACAGCCTATGCCGCCATGTATGGCGCCAAAGCCAAAGGAGGCAACAACTGCCAGCTTTATGTGACGGACATGAGCCGTCACCTACCCAAGCGCTTGATGCTGGATGCTGCCTTGCGCCAAGCCATCGACAACAACCAACTGCAAGTTTACTTCCAGCCCAAGGTTAGCCTGGAAAACGGCGGGATTGTTGGAGCTGAGGCGCTGTTGCGCTGGTCACATCCAGAAATGGGCATGGTCTCGCCGGTCGAGTTCATCCCGCTGGCAGAAGAAACCGGTCTTATCATCAGCATCGGCGAATGGGTCATCGATGCCACCTGCCGGCAGATGCGTACCTGGCTGGATGCCGGACTGGCTGTCCCACCTACGGCCATTAATCTCTCGGCACGCCAGTTCGGCCAGGAAAACCTGACTGCAATGATCCGCCGCATCCTCGCCACCCATCGTCTCGATCCCGAGTTGCTGGTGCTGGAAATCACGGAAAGCACGGCCATGTTCGATGTCGAGAAAGCCATCAACATCCTCGGTGAGCTGAAGCAGATCGGCGTCAAGATTTCGCTCGATGATTTCGGCACGGGCTACTCGTCACTCAGCTACCTCAAGCGCCTGCCACTCGACCACCTGAAAATCGACCGCGCCTTCGTCAACGACATCACCCACGATCCGGACGATGCCGCCATCTGTGTGGCCGTCATCGGCCTCGGGCACAACCTGAAGATGACCGTTGTGGCCGAAGGCGTCGAAACCACGGAGCAGATGCATTTCCTGCGCCAGCACCGCTGCAATGAAATGCAGGGCTATCTGTTCAGCCGACCTGTTCCACCGACGGACTACGCCTCGATGCTGGCCAATGGCAAGAGCCAGAAGCTGTAACCTCCGCGAACCTCAATCAGCGCCGAATGCGGATGATTCCGCCAGCAACTGCCGCGCCTGCTGCTGAAAATGCTGATAGGAGCGCTGCCATGCACCATCACGCGGCGTTGCCAGAACCAGCTGACGCAAAAGCGCCTCGCTCCGTTGCAACCGCTCCTGCAAGGCATCATAATCTGCCGCCGCGACCAGCTCGACCGGCCGATCTTGGCACACGCCGATACACGGTCGTGGTGCTTCGAGCTTGCCACAACCGATGCATTGCCAGGCGGGAATACGCTCGACCATCGCGCGCTTCATGACGCGCATCCATCATCCACAAGCGGAACGTCCGGGGCAATGGGTGGCTCTGCCGATGCTTCCGTCCCTGCCGGACGAGCAGCTGCCTCGCATTCCGCCTCGCGCGCCCGCTTGACCCGCAAGCGTTCATTCTTCGCATCATCGTTGAAGAACGCATAACGCCCTGCCAGCACGCAGCCCTTCATCCCGGGATCACAAAGCTTTCGTGCCACCTTGTTGCAAAGGCCATCCTCCTCATGTGGACAACTCCATGCACCCGTCATGATCTGTCTCCCTTCACGTCCGATGCCCAGAAAACCAGCCCGGTGCATTGAACTCATCACGCAACAATTCGACTTCATTCTGATGCAGCACCGCAATGCGCGACACCAGTTCATCCGCGCGCGGTAGCAGATGCACCTCGACCTGGCGACGATCCTCCCGGCCAGGCCGGCGCTCCACCAGACCGGATTTCTCGCAACGATCGATCAGAGCCACCACACCATGATGTTTGGACTGCAACTGCTCGGCCAGTTCGCCAATGGTCGCCCATTCCCGAGTCTCGTCACCTTTCAGCTGCAGCAATAATTGATATTGCAAGGACGTCAAGCCATTTTCCTGACATAGTGACTCGCTGGCACGTAAAAAACGGCGCAACCGATACCTGAAATGTGCCAGACGGACGTAGTCCTCTTTATCGAGCACCTTTTTTTCCTCTGTTCTTGACAAAATGATTTTCATGAGCTTAAATCATATCATGTTGTGATATGTTTAGGTTGTGCGGGATTGCATGATGCAAGAGTCGCGGTACGAGGGTCGCGCGGCACGAGGGTCGTAACGCTTCCAGCCGTAGTGTCTTGCCTTCCTTATTCCAAGTCCATCAGGGATTATCGCCGTTTCAATGTCCGCAAGGAGCATCTCATGAATATCACCCATATTTCCAAAATGCCATTCTCCTCAAGTGTGGCCTGGAAGGAACTGAAAGAACTGGCGCGGGTTGATGGCCAGATTGCCCGGCTGTTCCTCTTGCTGGTTGCCCCGCTCTCCCTGCTGCCACCGGCCATGATCCATCTGGCGGGAAGTCATTATGGCGATGCTTTCATCGAGGGCATCAGTGGCCGTCCCTGGGGAAAGATTTCAGCGGCGTTTTTTATCGGTGAATTGGTTTCAGTTGCGCTGATGGGCTGGCTGATCAAACAGGCTGCCAGCCACTGGCACGGTAACATCAGCACCCGGGGCGCGTATCTGCTAGCAGCGATTGCACCCATTCCGCTGTGGTTCTCCTCGCTGGGCTTGCTGGTACCCAGCCTGGCTCTGAATGCCGTGCTGTCTTTCGTCGCCTTGCTCCTGTCCTGCGGTCTCATCTACCAGGGTGTGCGCTCCCTGTGTGGCATCACTGAAGACATCGAGGCTGCTGCCGTAACCCAGGTCGTCTTTGGTTCCGGCCTGATCGTCTGGGGACTGCTGCTCTCGCTGGCATTGTTTTCCTGACTTTGACGGATTGACGGATTGCCTGGCTACCCTGGCACCTTCCAAAAAAATGGGGATGGATGCGTCGTGGCATCCATCCCCGTTTTTTATTCTGCCTTTCCTTAGCCTTAGCCCGGTGGTGCTACGCGCATCACTTCGTCCAGCGTCGTCAACCCTGCTGCCACCTTGATGGCACCAGAAATACGCAGCGGCTTCATGCCTTCCCGCGCCGCTTGTTCGCGAATCCGCAACAAATCCGCCCCCTCGCCCACCAGACGCTTGATCTCCGGGGACAACTGCAGGATTTCATAAATGCCCAATCGTCCACTGAAGCCAGTCATGCGACATTCCAGGCAACCGACCGCGCGCTGGATTCGCGCTGGTTTTTTCGATTTCCACGGTGCCACCAGTTCGTCCCATGCGGCATCATCCTCACCGTTCATGTCGGCCGCCTGCTTGCAATGCGGACACAGCATGCGCACCAGGCGCTGCGCCATGATGCCGTTGATCGTTGAATTCAGCAGATAGGGTGGCACCCCTAGATCGAGCAGGCGGGTCACCGCCGATGGTGCGTCGTTGGTATGCAGCGTTGATAACACAAGGTGTCCCGTCAATGCCGCCTGGATAGCCATTTCCGCCGTTTCCAGATCGCGAATTTCCCCCACCATGATGATGTCCGGATCCTGTCGCATCAGAGCCCGGATGCCCTCGGCAAATCCCATGTCGATGGCTGGCTGGACTTGCACCTGATTGAACGCTGGCTCGATCATCTCGATCGGATCCTCGATGGTGCAAACATTGACCTCAGGCGTGGCCAGCTGTCGGAGGGTTGAATACAGCGTCGTCGTCTTGCCCGAGCCGGTAGGCCCGGTTACCAGTACGATACCGTGCGGCAAATCGGTCATCTGCTGCCAGCGCTGGCGATCCTCCTCGGAAAAGCCCATCTCCCGGGCATCGCGCACCAGTACTTCCGGATCGAAGATGCGCATCACCAGCTTTTCACCAAATGCCGTCGGCAGCGTCGACAGACGTAGCTCGATTTCCTCACCTTCCGGCGTGCGTGTCTTGATGCGGCCGTCCTGCGGCCGCCGCTTCTCGACCACATCCATGCGCCCCAGTATCTTGATGCGGCTAGTCATGGCCGTCAGCACCTGCATCGGAATCTGGTACACCTGATGCAGCACCCCGTCGATGCGAAAGCGCACGATGCCGATTTCACGGCGCGGCTCGATATGGATGTCGCTGGCCCGCTGGTCGAATGCATACTGCCACAGCCAATCGACGATATGCACGATATGCTGGTCATTGGCATCCAGCGTCCGGCTGCCCCGCCCCAGCTCAACCAGCTGCTCAAAATTGGAAATTCCCGAAGGTGCAGCACCATCGCTGGAAGCCTTGGCCTTCTTGATCGAGCGCGCCAGATTGTAAAACTCCACTTGAAAGCGAGCGATGTCCTCAGGATTGGCAACCACCCGCCGGATGTCCTTACGCAGGATTCCCTTGAGCTCGGCTTCCCAGGCCCGCTGAAAAGGCTCCGCAGTGGCGACGACCACCTCATTGAGGCGCACATCGACCGGCAAAATGCGGAAACGGGTGGCATAGGCACTCGACATTACTTCCGTCACCGCCGAAAAATTGACCTTCAGCGGATCGATATGCAGATAATCCAGCCCGCACCAACGTGCCAACCACTGCGTCAGGGTTTCAATATCCAACAACCGGGCCGGCATATTCGCCATATCCGGCGGAGATGCTGCCATCTTCCATTTCTGCTCCGCAATGACGGCCAGCGGATGATGATCCCCACGAAAATGGCGGCGCTCCTGCTTGATCTGGCTGCCCTGTTCAGGCTGGATCAGGCCGTCGGCCACCAGGGCATCCACAACCTCCGTCAGGCTCAGGCGGCGTTCCCCTTCGACGGCCGGAGGTTCGTTCCCCTCGATGCGCCCGGTATGCTCAGCTTCCTTCATGCCTTTCACTCCTCCCCTGCCCCTCATTTTGGACAATGCCATACTACTCTGCACACCGTCCATTCGTGCGGAGTATGATGTACGCCGCCATATCCCATATCCGGGGGAACCTCATGCACCGCACTGTCCTCACTGCCCTTACTGTCCTGTTGTCCCTGTTGTTTATGGGCTTTCCCACCCATGCCCAAACCCTTCCGGCCAATCCAGTCAATCCAGCTCAGCCCATCCAGCCCCTACAGGATTGCCGGCTGGCTCGCGACTCGACACGCTGTGCCGCACGGCAGCAGGCGCAACTGGACTGTCAGGGCAAACAAGGACGGGCGCGCCAGCAATGTTTGCTGACCCATCTGCCCGCCCCGGATTGTCGTCAGGCCGAGGATATCCAGCGTTGCGAAGCCCGCCAGCAGGCACGTCTCAAATGTCAGGAATTGACCGGGCGGGCCTTGCGGGCCTGCCTCAATAAACACGGGCTGCACTAGGCAGCCCGTGACCTAAAACAACTGGCACAACCGGCACTACCGGCAACACCGCGACCTGTGCATCAACCTTGCATCTCCAGCATCAGCTGATTGATGCGACGGACAAATCCGGCCGGATCATCGAGCTGCCCGCCTTCAGCCAGCAAGGCCTGATCGAACAACACGGCCGCCCAGTCATCAAAGCGTTTTTCTTCATGCTTTAGCCGTTGCACGACGGCATGTTTCGGATTGACTTCGAGAATGGGCCGGCTCTCCGGGGCTTGCTGGCCAGCGGCCTTCAGCATACGCGCCAGGTTGCCCCCGATGTCGTGGCTGTCCGCCACCAGGCAGGCCGGGCTTTCCGTCAGACGATGCGTGATGCGCACTTCCTTGACACGCTCACCCAATGAAGCCGCAATGCGATCAGTGAACTCCTTGAACTCATCCGCTTCCTTCTGCTGTTCTTCCTTCTCGGTGGCATCCTCCAGCGTCCCCAGATCCAGACCGCCGCGGGCCACCGAAACCAGCTGCTTGTCATCGAACTCCGGCAGATTGCCCGCCACCCACTCATCCACGCGCTCGGAGAGCAGCAGCACTTCGATGCCTTTCTTACGAAACACTTCGAGATGCGGGCTGTTCTTTGCCGCGTTGAAGGTTTCTGCCGTGACGTAATAAATCTTGTCCTGGCCTTCCTTCATGCGGCCGATGTAATCCTTCAGGGATGCGCTCTCCTCGGCGGTATCTGCATGTGTCGAAGCAAAGCGCAGCAGACCGGCAATGCGTTCCTTGTTGGCAAAATCCTCACCGACCCCTTCCTTCAGCACCCGGCCAAACTCACGCCAGAACGTGATGAATTTCTCCGGCTGGTTTTCCGCCAAATCTTCCAGCATGGCCAGGGTGCGCTTGGTGCTGCCGGAACGGATGGCCTCGATATCACGGCTTTCCTGCAGGATTTCACGCGACACATTGAGCGGCAGATCGCTGCTGTCGATGATGCCGCGCACGAAGCGCAGATAGGTGGGCAGCAGCTGCTCGGCATCGTCCATGATGAAGACGCGACGGACATAGAGCTTGACGCCATGCTTGGAGTTGCGATCGAAAAGATCGAACGGTGCATGTGAGGGGATGTACAACAACTGGGTATATTCGGAACGCCCTTCGACGCGGGCATGGCTCCAAGTCAGCGGCTCGGAGTAATCGTGGCTGACATGCTTGTAGAACTCGATGTATTCCTGATCCTCGATCGAGCTCTTAGAGCGCGCCCACAAGGCACTCGCCTGATTGACCGTTTCATCTTCGTCGGAGATTTTCTGTGCCTGCGCCTCTTCGTCCCATGCTTCCTTCTTCATGACGATCGGTTGCAGGATGTGATCGGAATACTTGCGCACCAGGGTACGCAGGCGGTGACCGGAAAGCAGGCTGTCTGCGCCCTCGCTGACATCATCACGCAGATGCAGGGTAATCTCGGTGCCTCGCGCCGGCTTGTCGACCAGCTCGATGGAGAACTGGCCGCTGCCTTCGTCCTTCATGTCACATTCCCAGCGAATGCCTTGATCGGCATGCTCACCGGCGCGACGGCTATAGACCGTCACCTTGTCGGCCACGATGAATGAAGAATAAAAACCGACGCCAAACTGGCCGATCAGATTGGCATCCTTTTGCTGGTCGCCGGACATGCGGGAGAAAAACTCGCGCGTGCCAGATTTAGCAATGGTGCCCAGATTCTGGATGGCGTCCTCGCGGTTCATGCCGATACCGTTATCGGCAATGGTCAGTGTTTTTGCCTCGGCATCGTAGGCAATGCGTATTTTCAGGTCGCTGTCGCTCTCGAACAAGGCCGCATTGTGCAGCGCCTCGAAGCGTAGCTTGTCGCAAGCATCGGAAGCATTGGAAATCAGCTCGCGCAGAAAGATTTCATGGTTGCTGTACAGCGAGTGGATCATCAACTGGAGCAATTGTTTCACTTCAGCCTGGAAGCCGAGTGTTTCGCGCTCGGTACCGGTATTCACGGACATGGGAATCTCCTGATAAAAAATCCAGCCGAAGAAATGGGGATGACCCCCTGAATTTCAAGTCACCGCCAGCAAATCAGCCTCAACGATAATGAATCGCCTCGATTTCGAGCTCACGCACCCCCTGTGGACTCTGGAAACGCACGATATCGCCCACTCGCGCCTTCATCAATGCTCGTGACAAAGGTGCGATCCAGCTGATACGCCCTACCGAAGCATCGGCCTCATCGATCCCGACGATCTGATATATCTGGCTGTGCCCATCGTCCGAATCAAGATCGATGATGGTCACCGTGGCACCAAAGAACACCTGCTCTAGATTCTCCTGCTCACAAGGATCAACCACTACTGCGTTTTCCAGACGCTTGGTCAGATAACGTATGCGCCGATCCATCTCGCGCAGACGCTTCTTGCCATAGATGTAATCGCCATTCTCGGAACGATCGCCATTGCTGGCAGCCCAGGAAATCACCTGCACCAGAGCCGGTCGCTCCGTCTTGACGAGACGTTCGAATTCTTCACGCAAGGCACGATGACCCGGCGGCGTCATGTAATTGACCTGACCTGCCGGTAATTCAGGGAGCGGGGCGAGATCGATGTCCTCGTCCTCAGTTTCACGGGTAAACGCCTTGCTCATGAGATCGCGGGAGCAGTGTCCCTCACCGCCCCTGCTTGATGGCCAGCAAGGCTTGATTACGTAAGGTCTTGAGCAGGCTGAGCACCTGCGGTGGAATCATGATATCTCCGGCATGACGCCGGTCGCAGTAAATCATGGCCACCGGCGTTCCCTTCAGGATCAAGGGAAACAGCACGAATGTCTCGGCTGGCACCTTGCTGCGATACCACTCCGGGATGCGGTCACCGATATTGGGATCATTGATATCGCTGATGATCAGATCGATCCCCTTGAGTGCCGCTGCCCGGAAAACATCGGTATCCCCAGCCAGGGAAAAACGAAAATGCGGCACCATCTCACCAGTATCGGCACCAAACCCGAAACGCCCCATCATGGAATTGGTCTTGGCATCTCGCACGCACAACAACACCCGGTCAAACCGCATGGCGCGGTACATGGTTTCCAGGATGATGCGCAGCACGTCATTCAACGAAAAATCATCGACCAGAGAATTGCTGATGTCCTGTATCCCGGCAGCCAGCGTAGCCTGGGCATCCTCCGGCACATTGCCGCCGGATGATGTCTGCGCTCCGTCCATCGCATCCGCCGCGTCCTGGGCACCTTCCTGAAGCGCAGCAAACCCCGTCCCTTCAGGGCTGCCCGCACCCATCATGACCGAACGGGTCCAGTCGCTCCCGTCTGCACCGTCCTCCGCCTGGCTGCCAGCCCCGGCCAGATGCGCCACCCCGCCGCCCCAGGCCAGGGCCTGACGGACAAACTGGCTTTGTTTCAGGTTGATCTGCAGGCTAATGGCAATCTGCTCAAGCTCTCCGACTGCCTTTTGCATCAGCTCCTTGAACTGGCCATCCGGCAAACGGATACCCGCTGCAAAACGACCCGATATCTGCTTCATTGCCTTGGCGCGCTCTTCCGGTGGTGTATTGGCGATGCTGTCGCACAGCTCATTGGAGAAGCAGGCCACCAGATGCACCATGGCATCGCGAGTGGCCGGCTTCTTGACCACCCCAGGCGGCATCGGGCGCATGCTCTCCACCATGGATTCCGGAAAACCCCAATATCGGGCAATGGTGGCGCCCAACTCACCGAACGACGTCCCCAGCACCTGATAGGCCGCCGCTTCCTGGCTGCATTCCTTCTGCATCGACAGACGGCGGATTTCCTCGACCTCATCAGGAAAGTAGAACTGCACCAACAGGCGACCGAGATCGTGAAACATCGCGCAGATGAAGACTTCCTCGGTTTCGCGCAGGGACATCTTCAGGCCGATGTCGCGTCCCAAAAGACCGGACAGGTTGGCTTTCAGGAAAGATTCCTTGATCTGGGCGGCATTAGCCTTGTCCTTCAGATGCTCGAACATCACCAGCGTCAGGGCGATGTTGCGCACGGCATCAAAACCCAGCACGACCACAGCCCGGGAGACAGTGCTGATAGTCCCCCCCCCGGATTGTCGATACACCGGAGAATTAACCAGACGCAAGATTTTGGCCGTCAGGGCGTAATCGCGCAGGATGGTATTGGACAGGCGATTGATACTTTCCTTGTCAGAGTTCGTGATGCGGTTGATGGCCGTCACCGAATCCGAAAGTGCCGGGAAATCGGTCTTGTGGCGCATCCGGCGCAGCAAGAAATCCACCACCGCCTCCTGCTTCTCCCGCCCGGAGCCAACCTCGCCGTCAGACAGGGCATCGGGAGGATTGACGTAGTCACGCAATGCCTGCGCCATCTGGGCCGCATCCTGATAGCGCTTGGCTGGCTCAGGATCAACCGCCTTGAGGGCGATGGCCGCCATGCGCTCGTCAATCGCCCACTCCTCTTTCAGACGGACGGGCTGCTCGGTGATACTGGCCAGCATCGCCGGCACACTGGTCGCCAACCGGACACGCTGCCCGGCCAGCATCTCGATCAGAACCAGCCCGATGGCATAAATGTCCGAACGCTCATCACTAGTGCGATCCCGGACATACTCGGGTGCCATGTAAGGCAAGGTTCCCATCAGCGTCTGGTTTTTGCCCGCCTCACCATTGGGCTTTCCGGCCGCCCGCATTGCGATGCCAAAATCCATGACCCGCGGCGCACCCTTGCTGTCGATGATGATATTGGAAGGCTTCAAGTCGCGATGGATGATGCTCTGGCCATGAGCCTCGGCCAGGGCATCGAGCACCGGTGCCAGGATGGTAGCGCCCCGTATCGAGTCAAGCGGACCTTTCCGCAGTACTTGCGCCAGGCTTTCCCCTGCGATGTATTCAAAGACCAGGTAGGGATCCCCGTCCTGCTCACCGGCCTCGAAGATCGGCACGATATTGGTGTGACGCAATTTGCTGACCATGCGTGCCTCGGCCAGCAAATGCGCGCTGAGGCGACGGTCTGCCTCGACAAAATGCAGGGTTTTGATGGCCACCTCGCGCTGCAGATGAGGATCGTTGCACAGATAAACCACGCTCTGTGCCCCGCGTCCCAGCTCGCGCACCACTTCAAAACGTCCGATTTTCTTCATCATCCTGCAATCATTGCACCATATCGTGGCGTCGTGGCGTCGCAGCGTCGTAGCATCGTGTCGTACCGCACCACACCGTATTGCCCATCACATCACATGCCCTGCGCGCCACAGAATCCACAGGACAACCACAACCCACGCACTATAGCGTAATCACCCCAAGGCCGTGCAGCCACGCCGGCATTACGGACTCTGACCGAGACCTCATCGACGGAACAAATAGGGATTTACATATCATTTCCATGGACTACACTCAAAATCGTGACTGCCTCGACCGCAACAGCCTGCAACGGCTCGACAACAGTCTTGCCACCAGGCTCGAAACATCACCTGTCGGGCTCCAGTCACCGCTCATGAACGACAGAGTTGCTGCCTGCACAACTCCTGCATATTCCAACCCTCTTCCATGGAGGACAGCATGAGAGCCATTTCCCACATCCTGAAAGAAAAGCCCTGCGCCACAGTTTATGCCACCGAGCCGGGTGCCACTGTTTTTGAGGCCCTGCAACTCATGGCCGAGAAAAATGTCGGTGCCGTGCTGGTCATGGAAGGAGAAAGCATCGTCGGCATCCTGTCCGAACGTGACTACGCCCGCAAGATCGCCCTGCAGGACCTTTCCTCCAGAACGACGCAGGTTCGGCAGATCATGTCCTCCCCCGTGGTGTTCGTGACACCGGAACAGACCAACGAAGAGTGCATGACGCTGATGACCAATGGCCGTCTGCGCCATCTGCCGGTACTTCAGGAAGGACGGCTGGTGGGCATGATCTCCATCGGTGACCTGGTCAAGGACATCATCGCCGAACTCGAATTCTCCAACAGTCAGCTGGTGCACTACATCAGCGGTAGCCACGGCTCCATCGGCCATTTTCCGCACCATCTGCTTTAAAGAACGACCAGACGAGGACGGACCACGATTCCGTCCCTGTCAGGTGCCCCCGTCCGCAGGCGGGCCGGATGATGAACGAAACAAACGACCCGCAGGAAGCACGCCTGCCGCATCGCCGTAGCCACCAGAAATATCCCGGGAGGTCGAAGAAGAACCGATCCGGTCAAAAAAACGAAAGAACGAGGAGATCAGGATCATGGACAGACCAACCACCCACTGCCTGGCGAAATTCTGCGTCGACCAAAGCCATTGTTTTGAGGCACAGGACTGGTTGCACCTAGACAGTATCGACCCAAAGTCCGTCGCACTGGCGGCGCGCTACCTGTCGATGACGAGCTGGTATGGCCACGAAGAAATACTGGCAGATATTGCCGACCGTATCGAGCCGTCCCGTTGCAATGACAGTGCCTGTCTGTGTCGTGAGGCGGAGCAGATCGGCTTCGATCTGCCCTACTTCTCCTACACGGTTCGTCTCGGCCTCACCCAGACACGCCGGCAAACGCAGAACCTTTGGAACCCCATCCTGGCCGCGGCCTGCCTGTAAAAAAGAAGCGGTTACTCCTGTTACTCCTTTATCCCACCGGTTGCACGACGAATACTGCTTCGTCATTGCCATGCTCCAGCAGCAGGCTGCGCACCCGCGCCTGCCAGAGCACACCAAACCGCTGCGACTGCTCCTTGCTACCAGTACCTTTCAAGCATTGCTGCATCAGGGTCAGCATCTCCGGGTCAGCCGGAACCTGACGCGGATCCGCTGCGGCATCCACTGCTGCGCCCGTATCGGTGCGGGTATAGCGCATCTCCAACGGAATTCCAACATTGAATGCCATCAGGCGGCGGCGGTCAAAGCGCCCGGCCAGCCCCTTGAAACCGGTATCGACCGTCGCCCCGGTCAACATCGAAACGACATTGGCCACAACGCCCGTCACCCCCTCCAAGACATCCTGGCGGAACGCCACGTGAATGGCTCCGCGCTCCGGTAGTTCCTCACCATACAGGGCATGCAACGCCCGCCGCGTCAGCCAGTAGGCACCGGCAACAGTCGGACAGGAATGTCCGGCCAGTTTGACAACATCGGGGTAGCCATATTCAATCACCCCACCCGCACAAGCCCCCAGAAATTCGGCCAAAGGGTCACGCACGGTCAGCGTGGGAACTTGCGAAAAAAACTCAGGGATTTGCATGAGAAACTCCTTGTGTCGAGTAAACACGGCTACGCACGGCCGCCGTCAGCATGGTGCCGACGAACAAGGCCAGAGCCAGGCCGTTGCCCAAGGCCGCCCAGCCCCGCAACTGGGGCAGCGCATCAAACAGGGCATCTCCCAGCACCCGCAACAGCAACGATGCATGCAGTACCAGCAAGGGAATATAAAAAAACGGGTGGTAACCGATACGGATCCGGGCAACCGCTGGCAGGATGATAGGTGCATGACCAAAAATCATCGAAAACACAAAGCCGAGAAAAACAGTGTGCAAGGCGGCATCGCGCAAGGGAGTCCCGGCCTGTGCCACATCCAGCCCACCGGCCAGAGCCAGCACGCCGCCCAGCATCAGCCAGACATAGCCCGCCAGCAGACAGCTGGCCACGAAGCGGGTCAACCCTGCCTGCTTCACCGTGCGCCGGGCAATGTCACAACGCAGCAGCCAAAGCGCCAAGGCCAGCAAACCCGCACCGAAGAGCCGCAAGCTCACCGCCGCCGACCAGAACGCCCCCACCAGACCCAACAGGCAGCCCACCACGATAGCCATAAAAACGTGCCGCCGGGTAGTACTCATGGGCAAAAAACGGGTCAGTTCCAAACGTTCCCCAGCAATCGTCAGCACCAGGAAAGCCATCCACCATGGGACGGCCAGTGTCATCAGCCCCGTCAGCCACCAACTCAGGTTCCCCACCAGCCAGCACAGTGCCCCCAGAGCCAGTGTCGCCAGATACTGCGCCGGCTGACGCAGAAAAAGCCACAGGCTGCCCGTCGACAAAACAGCTGCTGCCAAAATCATCAACAGATGAACCACCCACATGGGCATCGCAGCCACCAGCGCCAGGCCGCTCAAACCTGCACTCAAGGGCGCGAGATAAGCCCAGCGCCGACCCAAGGCCACGGCACGCTCCAGGCTGATGACCGTTCCCAGAAAAGCAGGAATCATCAACGCACCGTGCGCACCTGCCTGTGCCGCCGCCAACTCCGGAACAGGCAGAGGTGCGGCCAGACGCACCAGCCCGGCCAGCACGCCCAGAACCAGCGCCACACCCCCCAGCAGCAGCAAGGGCAGACGTGCGAACGGTGACACAGCCGCCTCTTATACCGCCTGGCTGCAGCACGGTGAAGCCACTGCCGGCTTCACCGCCTTGCCGATACGCACCCGCCAGACCTCAGGGCCTTGCTCCAGATAGTCCCAGGTAAACTCCCCGCGCGATTCAGAGTGAAACTGGTAGAACAAGGGCTTGGGGTCGTGGTCATTGACCAGCAGCAAGCCTTCCCCTGGCGCCAGGCCGTCGAAGGTGCTGAAAATCAAGGGGTGACGCTCACGCGGTGCGATCGAACGTACATCAATCGTGGTCTTGAAGCCCTCAGTCGTGCTCATGAAATTCTCCAGAAAATGAAAGATCAGGAAAATGGCGTCCTCACGGAAACCATCGGGCAAGGACGCCCACCCTGCATCGCTCCTCTTTCACCAGCCATAGTGCTGCCGCGCTTCCTCGCTCATCATTTTGGGGCTCCATGGTGGCTCCCAGACCAGACGAACCACCACCACACTGTCTTCCGGCAGCACGGAGCGCATGACCGTCTCGACATCCTCGACGATCATCTCACCCATCGGACAAGCCGGTGAAGTCATGGTCATCTCGATCACGAGTGTTGCCCCCTCCTCTTCATAAGCAACGCAATACACCAATCCGAGATCGACAATATTCATGCCGACTTCAGGGTCGATCACGCGGCGCAGCGACGCTCGCAAAGATTCAATATCGGGGAATCCGTCAGGAATGGTGCTCATGGCGTCCGTGGTGTCCGTAGTGTCCATGGTCTTTGAAAGATGCATCAACGATGCAGCTACAGACTAGCACCCGTGACAACAAAAAGCAATATAAAAAATACCGTTTAATTCGCCCAGCAACGCCATGGCGACGCCTCCGGTCGCTATCACCGTAATACCACGGCACCACCCGACACCCCCAAAAGTGCGGTGATGGTCATGGCATCCCGGAGATTACGATGTCGGGGAAGTGCGGGTGGAACGTCGAGTTTTGACCGGGTTCAGCAATTTCACCATGCTCCCCCCCTGCCCCATCAGGTCGGCCAGCGTGTACTCGTCGAGCTTGTCATAAAACGCGGCAAAGGCACTTTCCAGTATCCCGCTCAGCTGACAGGCTGGTGCAATGCAGCAGGCCATCTTGTCGCTGCCCATGCACTCAACGATGGGGGCCTCTCCCTCACTGGAACGCACTACGGCCCCCAGGCGTATCCTGCTGGCCGGGCCCGCCAGGCGGATGCCACCGCCCTTGCCGCGCATCGAATCGACAAAACCGTTGCGAGCAAGCTGATGAACGACCTTCATCAGATGATTTTCAGAAATGCCATAGGCCGTCGCCACCTCGGGAATAGTGGCCTGCCGGTCTGGATCCAGAGCCAGATACATCAGGACACGCAAGGTGTAGTCCGTAAAGGTGGTCATCCTCATATCAATTCACCGTAAGATGTGCAATAAATATTGCTTTACTGACGCCCAACTGCTAGCATCAAGGTACGCAGTAAATATACCTTATGTCACCACTAAATGAGAGGTTTGTCATGCGCCATGAACAAAGTCTCCCTACCCGTCTGGATTTACGCGAAATTCCGGCTGAAGAACGTCGCCTGCGGGTGTTGTCGACCTTCGGTCATCTACATCCTGGCGACACCTTGCTGCTGACCCACTCTCATCCCTCGAATCCCCTGCGCTACCTTCTGTTGGCCGAAGCCCCGCGCGCCTTCACCTGGCAGTACCTCGAAGAAGGCCCGCAGATATGGCGCATCTGCATCCGCAAAATGCTGCAACCCTTGGCTGCCGGTTGCGATCGTGGCGCACGGCAAGGCAGGACATCATGAATACCCCGCTTTGCGCCATCGCACCAGATACCAGCAAAGACGCCGGTATTGATGACGGCGCCAGCACCAGCATCGTTACGGCACCTGGCAACGAAAAATGGACGACGGAGCGTGTGCTGTCGGTACGGCGCTGGACGCCGAATCTGTTTTCCTTTCGCACGACCCGCCATGCCAGTTTCCGATTTACACCGGGGCAGTTCGCCCGTCTTGGTGTTCCATTGCATGCAGATGACCCCGACAGCCCCCTGGTCTGGCGCGCCTACTCGATGGCCTGTGCGACTTATGACGAATATCTCGAGTTTTATTCCATCGTCGTACCCGGCGGTGAATTCACCTCGCGCTTGCAGAGCCTGCGCCCGGGCGATCCGCTGTGCATCGAAAAAACGAGCTATGGATTCCTGACGACGGATCGTTTTGTCGGTGGGCAGGATTTATGGCTGCTGGCCAGCGGTACCGGTATTGCGCCCTTTCTCTCCATCCTTCATGACCCGCAGCTCTGGCAGGACTATCGTCATCTGATCCTCGTCCACAGCGTACGCCAGCAGGATGAACTGGCCTACCAGGAGGAAATCGCCGTTCTGCCTCATCACGAGTTACTGCGTCACAGCCCTGCCCATCTGCGTTATCTGCCCGTCGTCACACGCGAACCGCATGCCGGGGTATTGAACGAACGTCTCACCCGGCTCATCAGCAATGGTCGACTGGAAGCTGCGGCCGGCCTGCCACTCGAAGTCGAGCGCTCGCGCCTGATGATCTGCGGCAACCCGCAAATGGCCGCCGACCTGCGCGACCTGCTAACCAAACGCGGCTTCCGGGTCGGCCGGCGCGGTGTCCCTGGCCAGCTGGCCTTTGAAAATTATTGGTAAATCACCCTGCCCCCATCATGGAGCACGCCATGAAACGCCGTCCCGAATTACTGCAACTGTCACGTGAACATCACACCGCCCTGGTGCTGGCCAAACGCGCCCAACGATTGGCCCAGGGCGCGGCTACGGACGCCCGTGAATTCATGGACGAGCTGCCCGCACGCTTTGCCAGCGAGCTCGAGCCCCACTTTCAGGTCGAAGAAATCGCCCTGCTCTCCGCTTTGCAAGACAGCCACCCGGAAGATGACATCATCCAGATGGTGGCGCGCACCCTGCTGGAACACAACCAGCTGAGAACCCTGGCAACACGCCTCGGCCAGCAGGACTTTTCCCGTCTCGCCCCGTTTGGCGAACTACTGGGCAATCATGTCCGCTTCGAAGAGCGAGAGCTGTTCCAGGCCGCTGAAACCCTGCTGAGCCCGGCCGCCCTGTCCCGCATCGAGACTGCCTGCCAGCAGTCTGGCGCCGGCTGCACCTCGGCGCTTCCCTCATAATCGGCCCATCACCCTGCAAGGAGCCCGACTCATGGCCATGTCCCACGCCGCCTCCGGCGACATCATCAACATCCGGCCATTGGCCGAGCAGCTGAAACAAACCCCCTCCAGCACCCTGGTACGTGCCCCGCACCTCGAAGTATTCCGGCTGGTTTTACCCGCCGGCAAAGCTACCCAGGAGCATCGCGCCGCCGGCACCATCACCATCCAATGCCTCGAAGGGCGGCTGGAACTCGATGCCCATCAACAAACCCGAATCATGCAGGCCGGCGACCTGGTCTATCTTGCCGATGCCGAACCACATGCCGTCCGTGCCATTGAAGACACCGCGCTGCTGATCACCGTACTGCTGCATCGTGAATAAAGGCCACCCACCGGCGTGACCACAAAACATCCCGGCTTATGCCAATGCGGTTCATGCCAATGAACTGCAACGAACATGCCGGCAATGAGCAGGCAACTGGCAGCAAGTTGTTTCCTAAATGCCCGACAGTGCATGGCAATTGACGATCCACCGCCACCTTCGGTAACATTGCCCCCTTTCGTCACGCTGCCTTCAGGCCACCGAAGTTTTGCCCACCAAGCGCATTCTCCCCTGCTTGCCCTTCCGCCCCCTGCTCCTGGCTGCCTGGATCCTTAGTTCCGGAGCCACCGGGCTGTCATTTGCCCAGCCCTCAGGGCAAGCGACTGCGATGGTGCTGGCAACGAGCGACCATTTGACGACCAGTTCCCCCGAAACACGGTCACCTTTCAGCTTCGCCCTTGGCGCTCTGCAACCAACCACCCCCGGGCCCTCTGCTGCCCCTCAAGTCCCACCGTCCGCATCGACAAACCCGGCAAACCCGGTAAATCCTGCACCACCACCGGCCAATCCGCCCGCCCCCTCCGCCCCGATATCTTTATCGCCGAACAAAGTCATCTCCACCTCTCCGCCCCCACTGAATACCCTGGGCGGGGTACCGCTGGAAATCCATGACGCACTGCCCCCGCTCACCAGCATCGATCTCATCACCCCGCCGGACGATCTCTGGCAGCGCGTGCGAAACGGCTTTTCGATGGCCAATCTCGACAATCCTCTGGTGGCCGAGCGTCAGGCCTGGTACCTGAACCGGCCGGAGCTGCTGAAGGGCATCCTCAACCGCAGCAGCCGCTACCTGTTCTATATCGTCGGCGAGCTTGAAAAACGTGGCATGCCCACCGAGCTGGCCTTGCTGCCCATGGTCGAAAGCGCCTACAACCCACGCGCCCTCTCACCCGCCCAGGCTGCCGGGCTATGGCAATTCATCCCCTCAACCGGCCGCAACTACCGTCTCGAACAGGACTGGTGGCAGGATCAACGCCGCGACATCATCGCCTCGACGGGTGCCGCCCTGGATTACCTGCAAACCATATACGAGATGCACGGTGACTGGCACCTGGCGCTGGCCTCCTACAACTGGGGTGAAGCCGCCGTGGCACGCGCCATTGCCAAGAACGCCGCCAAAAACCTGCCCACCGATTACGCCCACATCAACATGCCGCAGGAGACGCGCTACTACGTCCCCAAGCTGCAGGCACTGAAAAACATCATCGCCCGACCAGACCTGTTCGGTATCAAAATCGACCCGATCCCTAATCAGCCTTATTTCGACACTGTCAACAAAACCGGCACCATGGATGTCACCCTGGCCGCCAAGCTGGCCGAAATGCCGCTCAACGAATTCCTGGCCCTCAACCCGTCCTACAACCGTCCGGTCATGCCTGCCGGGAAAGACAGCCCCATCATCTTGCCAACGGATCGCGTACAGACCTTCCTCGACAACCTCGAACAGCATAAAGCCGCAGAAAAACCGCTGAGCAACTGGACAACCCATACCCTGAAAAAAGGTGAGCGGCTAGACAAAATTGCTGCGCGTTTTCATATTCCCCTGTCACATCTCAAACAGATCAACGGCATCAGTTCGCGCACCCAAGTACGCCCTGGCAACACCTTACTGGTTCCCGGCAAGGCACTGCAAGCCGCCGCCGAAGCCGCAGAGCGGGCCCAGCCACCTCAGGAAACCTCCCCAACCCAGAAACGCACCTCGGTGCGCAGCGCCCATCGGAACAAAGGGAGCAGCGCAAAATCTCACGGTAAAACCCGCAGCAAGGCCAAAGTCAAAGCCACCGCCCGCAGCAAACCAGCCCACAAAACAACCAGCACCAAAAAGCGCAAGCGTCGCTGACCCTCCTCCCCCACCCGCGCAGCGCGCCCCGGAAAGGCTGGCCCTCATGCCCAAACCACGCGCCTACCTCCTGTCGCTCCTGCTGCTGCCCCTGCTCCTGCTGGCTGCCCCGGCAGCAGCAACAATGGCCGCCGACCCGAACAAGGTCGTCCACACCTACTTCCCGGCTGCCGAAGACGGTTTCGACCCAGTGCAATCTGCCAGTGCCTACGTCGTCACACTGACCGAAGCCCTCTTCGAACGCCTGCTGACCTACGATTACCTCGCTCGCCCGGTCAGGGTCGTTCCCATGACGGCCGAAGCCCTGCCGGACATCAGTGCGGATGGCCGCACCTACACCTTCCGTCTGCGAAAAGGCATCCATTTCATTCCCGACCCGGCCTTCAAAGGTCAGCCGCGTGAGCTCACCGCCGAAGATTACGCTTACACCATCAAGCGTTTCATGGACCCCAGCCTGCGCTCCCCCTGGCAATTCCTGTTCGAGGGCAAAATTACCGGGCTGGACGAACTGGCAGCCAGCGCCAAAAAAACCGGCCGCTTCGACTACGACCGCAAGATTGCCGGGCTGACCGTGCCCGACCGCTACACCCTGCGCATCCGGCTCAACGCCCCCGATTACAACTTTCACTACATCATGGCGCACGGTGCGCTGGGAGCGATGGCTCGTGAAGTCGTCGAAGCCTATGGTAGCGACATCATCGCCCACCCGGTCGGCACCGGCCCCTACCAGCTTAAGGACTGGAAACGGCGCAACCGCATCACCCTCGTCGCCAACCCTGGCTACCGGGGCTTTATCTGGGATTTTCAGCCCTCAGCAGACCCGGACGATGCCGTACTGGTTCAAACCATGAAAGGCAAACACATGCCGCAGGTAGGGCGTGTGGAGATCAGCCTCATCGAAGAACCCCAATCCGTCTGGCTGGCCTTCAAGGGTGGGCAGCTCGATGCCGTCAATCTGCCGCAACAGTTTGCTCCAGAAGCCCTGATCGACGGCCAGCTCTCCCCCGCCTTGCACCATCAGGGCATCCGCATGTCCCGTACCACCGACCCGGAAATCACCTACACCTTCTTCAATTTCAAGGATCCCATCCTGGGCGGGTTCAGCAAGGAAAAAATTGCCCTGCGTCGCGCCATCGCCCTGGCTTACAACCTCGACGAAGAAATCCGCGTCATCCGGCAAGGACAGGCCATTCCGGCCCAGATGGTCATCCCGCCCGGCGTCGTCGGTCACGACCCGAAGTACCGCTCCAGCATCCAGTACGATCCGGAACTTGCCAATCGCCTGCTCGACCGTTTCGGCTACAAGAAAGGTGCCGACGGCTGGCGCACTCTGCCGGACGGCCGCCCGCTGCGTCTGAAAATGCGCGGTGATGCCAGCGGCGCCCAGCGCCCCTACGATGAACTATGGAAAAAATCCCTCGATGCCATTGGCCTGCACATCGAATTTGAGAAAAGCAACTTCGCCGACAACCTCAAGGCCGCCCGTGCCTGTACCTTGCAGATGATGGGTGCTGCCTGGGGTGCGGATTACCCTGACGGCGACAACTTCATGCAGAACCTCTACGGCCCCAATACCGGCCAGAGCAACAGCGGCTGCTACCAGTCGCCGGCCTTCGACCGGCTCTACGAACAATCCCGCCGCCTGCCCGACAGCCCCGAGCGCAACCGCCTGTTCGTGCAGATGAACCGCCTGATGGAAGCCGACACCGCCTGGAGTCTGCACACCACCCGCCGGCGCACCATGCTGATCCAGCCCTGGCTGCAAGGCTACAAGAAACACCCCATCCTCAATGCCAACTGGCAATATCTGGACATCCTCCCGCACTGATGAACGGCACGCGCTTCCTCTCTTCCCACAGCCTGTGCCAGCAACCCGGCCTGCGGATCACGCTCCTGGCGGTATTCACGGCGGCATGCCTGGCCTCCGGCACGCTCCTCGCCGCCCCCCCTACGTCCCCTACATCCCCTACGTCCCTGACATCCTCCACTCCCGCTGCACCGGTCAAATCCCTGCGCTGGGTCTTTTCTGCCGCCGAAACCGGCTTCGACCCAGCCGGCGTACATGACTATTACTCCGGCACCATCATCGAAGCCATCTTTGAAACCCTGCTGACCTACGACTACCTGGCTCGCCCGGCCAAACTCGTTCCGCTGGCCGCCGCAGCCCTGCCGGAGGTTTCTGCCGATGGCAAAACCTGGACGATACGCCTCAAGCCCGGCATCCATTTCGCCCCCGATGCCGCCTTTGGCGGGCGGCCACGCGAGCTGACCGCAGCCGATTACGTCTACAGCCTCAAGCGGCTGATCGACCCGGCCGTGCGCTCGCCTTACATCTTCCTGGTCGAACACAAATTCGTCGGCCTCGATGCGCTGGCCGAACAAGCAAAGAAATCAGGAAAATTCGATTACGAAACCCGCATCCCCGGCATCGAGGCACTCGACAAATACACCTTACGCCTGCAACTGACCGAGATCGACCACAACCTCGCCTACGTGCTGGCTTTTCCGCAAACCAGCGCCGTAGCGCGTGAAGTCATTGAAAAATATCGCGACGAAACAGGGCGGGCGATGGCACATCCCGTCGGTACCGGCCCTTTTCGCTTGAGCCAATGGACACGCGGTGCGAAGATCGTGCTCGAAGCCAATCCGTCCTACCGTGGCCTGGTCTGGCAGTTCGAGCCCGGCAACGATCCGGAAAACCAGCGCATCGCCGCGCAGATGCAAGGCAAACGCCTGCCTGCCCTGCAACGCATCGAAATCGCCATCATGGAAGAAGACCAGTCACGCTGGCTGGCCTTCCAGAATGGCGAACTCGACGTCATGAACATGGATGGCCCACTAGCACCGCGTGCCCTGGGCGACCGCCACGGTGAACATGGTGACCAGCTCAAGCCGGAGCTGGCACAACGCGGCATCCGGCTGTCCCGCATCGTCGACCCGGAAGTCGTCTACCACTACTGGCAGTGGAATGATCCCGTCGTCGGCGGCACCGGCAAGCCGCAAATCGCCCTGCGCCGTGCCCTGGCCATGGCCTACGACGTAGCCGAAGAAATCCGCATCGTGCGTAACGGCCAGGCCGTTGCTCTCGACTACCCCATCCCGCCCGGAGTCGTCGGCCACGAACCAGACTGGCGCAGCAGCGTGCACAAGGATGTCGCCACGGCCAACGCACTGCTCGACAAATTCGGCTACCGCAAAGGTGCGGATGGCTGGCGCAGCCTGCCCAATGGCCAGCCTTTCGCCATCCGCTACGCCAGCCGGCCGGATTCCACCGGACGACTGCAGGAAGAAACCTGGAAAAAAGCCTTCGACAGCCTGGCCATCCACATGGAATCGCAGAAAGCCCCTTTCCCCGAGCTGCTCAAGCAAGAGAAGCAGTGCAAGCTGCAAATGCGTACCGCCGGCTGGATCGCCGACTACCCCGACGGCGACAACTTCATGCAACTGCTCTATGGCCCGCGCAGCGGCCAGAGCAATGCCGGCTGCGTCCGGCTGCCGGAATATGACCGGCTCTACGAACAATCGAAGCGCCTGCCGGCCGGCCCTGAGCGCAACCGCCTGTATCACCGGATGACACGCCTCATCGAAGTGTACGCCCCGTGGCGGCTCGATCTCGCCCGGGTACGCAACATGCTCGTCCAGCCTTGGGTCCAGGGCTACAAAAAACACCCCATCCTGCATGCCGAATGGCTCTACATGGATATCGACCCCGCCCGGAATCCCTCACCATGACGACGCACAGCAAACACTGGCGCCTGCTCGCCCTCCCCCTCCTGCTGCCGCTGTTCATCGGCCTGCCTCGGGCAGGTGCAGCACCCTCTCCTGAACTACCCACCTTACCCGTCTGGGATGCGGCCACCCTGACCCGGCACTGCGATCAGGAACTGGCCAGCCTGCACCAGCAGCTCGCCCAGCTGGCGCAGCCCGCTCCTGGGACGACGGCGCCCACTGCCCAGAACATATCAAACGTACCCAACGTATCAAACGCACCCAATGTACTGGCTGCGCTAAACGCACTGCAAATCCGGCAGGAAGACATCGAAGGCCCGGTCTACCTCCTCAACAACGTCTCGCCCGCTGCCGATGTCCGCCAGGCCGCCGATGCCTGTCTGCTGAAATACAACGACTTCAGCAGCACGCTCTACCAAAACACCGCGCTCTATCAGCAAATACGCGCCGTCGAGCCACAAGATGCCATCGACGCCAAGCTGAAGCAGGACCTGCTCGATGCCTTCGAGGATACCGGCGTTGTCCTGGCCGAATCCCAGCGCCAGCGCATGAAACAGATCCTCGAGCGGCTGGAAACGGTTCGCCAGGAATTTTCCCGCAACCTGCGCGACGACAAGACCCGCCTCGCCTTTTCCCCGGCAGAAGCCGCCGGCCTGCCCGAGGACTACCTGAAACGTGCACAGCGTGATCAAGCCGGCAACCTCCTGCTCGGCTTCGACTATCCGGACTATCTCCCCTTCATGGAAAACGCCCGTGATGGTGCCGCCCGGCAACGTTACCAATATGCCTACAGCCGCCGTGGCGGCATGCGCAACATTACCCTGCTGGACGAAACCCTGACCTTGCGCCGTGACATGGCCGCATTGCTGGGCTATCCCTCTTATGCCGATTTCATTCTGCGGCGGCGCATGGCGCAAACCCCGGCCGCCGTGGATACCTTCCTCGGTGAAGTGATCGACAAGGTACGCGCCAGCGAACAGCGCGAGCTCAAAGAGCTGCGCCACGCCAAGGCAGAGGAACAACAACAGCCGCTGGCACAGGTCAAACTCGAACGCTGGGACATCGCCTACTACCAGGAGCGGCTCAAGCGTCAGCGCTACGACATCGACCAGGAAGCCTTGCGCCGCTACTTTCCGGTCGATGCCACCATTGCCTGGGCAATGGACATCTCATCCCAGCTCTACGGCCTGCGCTTTCAGCCCAACAACAGCGCCCCACTCTGGCACCCGGACGTGCGGCGCTACGACGTATTCGATACCGACAGCCACCACTATCTCGGCAGCCTTTATCTCGACCTGTTTCCCCGTGCCGGAAAATTCACCCACGCCGCCGCCTTCGGCGTGCGCGGTGCCAGCCAGCACGCCGGGCGCACGCCGATTTCCGTACTGGTCACCAATATCAACCGCCAGGGACTGGATTTCAACGAGCTGGAAACCCTGATGCACGAATTCGGCCACGTCCTGCACGGCATTCTGTCCCGAACCCGCTACGTGGCTCAAGCCGGCACCAGTGTCGAAACCGATTTTGTCGAAGCCCCTTCGCAGATGTACGAAGGCTGGGCGCAACGACTCGAATCCGTCCAGCAGATTTCACGCTTCTGCCAAGGCTGTCCGCAGATCGATGCGGCCATGATGACACGCCTCAACGCCGCCCGCCAATTCGGTCGCGGCATCCGTTACGCCCGCCAGCACCTGTACGCCCGCTACGACATGGCGCTCTATGGCCGGCAACCCGCCGCCGCCCTGGAAACCTGGCAAACGATGGAAAGTGCCACCCCTCTGGGCCACATCACCGACACCCTGTTCCCCGCCCAGTTCGAGCACATCCTGCGTCAGTACGGTGCCGGCTACTACGGCTACCTGTGGTCGGAAGTCCTGGCACTGGATATGCGCGCCGCCTTCGGCCAGAACCTGATGAACCCGACCGTCGGGCGACGCTTCCGTCAGAACATCCTCGAACGGGGCGGCGAGCGCCGTGCCAGTGCGCTGGTGCGCGACTTCCTCGGCCGCGCCCCATCTTCCCAAGCCTTCTTCGACGAAATTTCACGACCTTCCGAAGCTGCCAACGCCGTCTCAGCCAACGGACATTGAACCCACCTGCACCCACCTGCTCACCCACCAAACGAAAACCGCCCGGGCCTCACTTGGACTCGGGCGGTTTCGGGTGCAGCACAACAGGGACGAAACAGGATCAGGAGGGTTTGCTGCTGTCGTATTGCTGGCTCAGAACCAGGGCACCCAGCGGCGCCGTCAGGATGACTCCGATAAAGAACAGCAACATCCCCACCCAGCTGATGATCATGCCCACGATGTAGGACAGGAACCAATCGACCGGGCGGGCCTGTATGGTGGCTATTGCCCACTTGATGGCTTCGGTGAAATCACTGCGCCGGTCGATGATCAGGTAGAACCCCGGCAATGCCGCAAAGCCGATAGCGGCCGAAGCCAGCGCCCCCAACACCGGCACAACCCCGACGATAGCCGCGGCAATCACCACGATGATGGCGTAAATCAACAGATTGCCAAAACAATCCCAGGCGTTGAACAGGTCACCAACCTCGGCACGCCCTTCACCGCGCATCACCTTCAGGATGGCGCGTGCATAGCCGGCAAAGAAGCCGATATTGGCAATGGGAATCCAGCCCACTAGCATCAGCACCAGCGTCAACACAGCCAGATCCCCCAGATTCATCTTCCAGATGATCAGCGAAGCATTGAACTGGTCGCCAAAATTACTCTGATAGGATGCTCCACCAGCAGCAGGTGCAGGCACCTTGGCAGGGGTGGCCACGAGCTTAGCCCCGCACTGCGGACACTGCACAACATGTTCGGTAACTTCAGCCTGACAGTGTGGACATTGCATGAGAACCTCCTCGTTGAATGAAACGTCATGAAGAAATGACGGCAGTATCACGATGCCTTGCAGCCCCTGTCAACTGCCCCGTTCATGCCATGCACACCATGTGCACCGTAGCTTTCTCGCCTCCCGCTCAGCCTACCTCACGCGTTTCCATGAACCTGAGTTCGGGAAAACGTTCCTGGGTCAGGCGCAGATTCACCGTATTCGGTGCCAGGTAGACCGGATCGCCAGCACCATCCAATGCCATGTTCTGCGGGTATTTTTCGGCAATTCTCTTGAGGTCTTCATCGCTGCCCTGCAACCAGCGCACGGTCGCCACCGACACGGGTTCGAAGAGCGCATCGACGCCATATTCGTGTTCGAGACGATGGGCAACCACATCGAATTGCAATGTACCTACCGCCCCCAAAATCAGGTCATTAGAAACTTCCGGGCGAAACAGTTGGGTAGCCCCTTCTTCAGCCAATTGCTGAAGACCTTTCTGCAGTTGCTTGAGTTTCAATGGATTTCTCAAAATAGCCCGCTGGAAAATTTCCGGAGCAAACGAAGGAATACCGGTAAAGCGCAGTTCCTCACCTTCGGTAAAGGTTTCGCCCAGCCGCACCGTGCCGTGGTTGGGGATGCCGATGATGTCGCCAGCGTAGGCTTCATCGGTGGTGTTACGGTCGCGCGCCATGAAGGTAATGGCGTTATTGACGGCCATCGACTTGCCTCCGGCCACCTGGCGAATCTTCATGCCGCGCTCGAAGCGCCCGGAACAGACGCGCAAGAAGGCAATGCGATCCCGGTGCTTCGGGTCCATGTTGGCCTGTATCTTGAAGATGAAGCCGGAGAATTTTTCTTCGTGGGGCGAGACTTCGCGCGTTTCCGTCGGTCGTGACAAAGGCCCCGGGGAAAGCTCCACCACGGCATCGAGCAGGGATTGCACACCGAAGTTGTTGGCCGCCGAACCAAAAAATACCGGGCACTGCCTGCCAGCCAGGTAGGCGGCTGCATCAAAGGTGTGGGAGGCACCGCGTACCAGTTCGATATCCAGCCGCAGCTCATCTGCCTGCGCCCCGATCAGCTCATCCAGCCGCGGATTGTCGAGCCCCTCGATGATTTCCGATGTGCCTTTCTCCGCCTGTGGATCGAAGAACATGATGCTGTCGTTGTAGAGGTGATACACCCCGCGAAACAACCCGCCCATGCCGATCGGCCAGGTCATCGGGGCACACTGGATATTCAATACCGACTCGATTTCATCGAGCAGCTCGATGGGCGGCCGGCCATCGCGGTCGAGCTTGTTGATGAAAGTGATGATGGGTGTATCGCGCAGCCGGCAGACGTTGAGCAGCTTGATGGTCTGCGCTTCGACCCCCTTGACTGAATCAATCACCATCACCGCCGAGTCGACAGCCGTCAGGGTACGGTAGGTGTCCTCGGAAAAATCTTCGTGCCCCGGCGTATCGAGCAGATTGATCATGCACTCGCGATAGGGAAACTGCATGACCGATGAGGTCACCGAGATGCCGCGCTGCTTTTCCAGCTCCATCCAGTCGGAGGTGGCATGTTTGCCGGATTTGCGCGCACGCACGGCACCGGCCATCAGGATGGCACCACCGTACCAAAGCAGCTTTTCGGTCAGGGTCGTCTTGCCCGCATCGGGGTGGGAGATGATGGCGAAGGTACGGCGCCGGCGGATTTCGTCGTCGAGTAGGGTCACGGCTGAAGGAAGGCAAAAACCACAAATTATAGAGACAGTCGTCGTACAGGGCGCAGCTTGTTGCGATTAGAGTCTGTCTCCCTCATGTTCAGGAGACCCCTGTGGACCTTCCTTGTTGTCGACCGGAAACCGGTATCGACATGTTTTCGGCAAGGTAACCGCGGGCATCTGTCCTGTTCGCTGCGACCTTGCCTCCTGCTGGCAAGGGCACCCACCACCACCCCGCTCCACGATGACGGGATTTCCGGTGTTTTCGGTGGCGGCAATCCCTTGGATCATCCTAGAAACCGCAGTTGGAAGCCTTCGAGTGTGCGTTTTTCCGGTGGTCTGACAAGATGCGACGACGCTGCATGCTCGATGCCTGCAAGGAGGAGCAACGCAGTCAGGCCGACGGAAAAACGTACAATCGGAGGTTTAGGGAAACGCTGAAGAAGCCCAGATTTCGTCATTCCCGCGAAGGCGGGAATCCATGGTTTCAACAACTTACTGGATTCCCACCTTCGCGGGAATGACTTGATCAGTGTTTCCTTAGCGTTCTCACCCAAAAGGTGAGGGCTAATCAGAGACAAAATGTTTAGAAAAACAAGGACTTCATACTGGAAATCAGCGGTCAACTGCGGTTTCCAGGATCATTGATGAATGCCTCGAGTGAACGTCACGCGCAGCACGGGCAACCTGTGATGACACATTCGTGGCGACAAGGCTGAGCCGCCACCGACAGGGATGCTCAGTCTGAATGACACGGAGCATTTTCATGAATTTCAATCTCCTGAAAGAGTTTTTTGCGCGTTTTTTGCGCACCCGCCATATCGCCCGGCATTTCCGTCGCCGGGCACTGCTCGATACTTGACCCCGGAGCTGCTGGCACGCATCCGCACACTGACCACCGGGCTCAACGAAGAAGGTCTGCGCATCGTCCGCATCCTCAAGGCGCAGGGGCATGTCGTCGGCTTCATGGGCGATGGCATCAACGACGCCCCGGCGCTTCATGCTGCCGACATCGGCATTTCAGTCGATACCGCTGTCGACATCGCCAAAGAAGCGGCCGACATCATCCTGCTCGAAAAGAGCCTGATGGTGCTGGAAGAAGGCGTGCTGGAAGGCCGGCGCACCTTCGTCAATATGATCAAGTACATCAAGATGACGGCCAGCTCGAATTTCGGCAATGTCTTTTCAGTGCTGGTGGCGGCTGCCTTCCTTCCCTTCCTGCCGATGCTGCCCATGCATCTGCTGGTGCAAAACCTGCTCTACGACATCTCGCAGATCGCCATTCCCTTCGACAACGTCGACGATGAGCTGCTGCGTACGCCACAGCGCTGGCAGCCCGGTGACATCGGCCGGTTCATGGTGTTCTTCGGCCCGATCAGTTCAGTATTCGACATCACCACATTTGCCATGATGTGGTTCATCTTCGATGCCCGCACGCCGGCGCAGCAGACACTGTTCCAGTCCGGCTGGTTCGTCGTCGGCCTGCTGACCCAGACCCTGATCGTGCACATGATCCGTACCGCCCGGCTGCCCTTCATCGAAAGCCGCGCCGCCACACCCCTCATGGTCATGACGGCCGCCATCATGGCCATCGGCATCTTCCTGCCGATGGGGCCGCTGGCGCATTATTTCAAGCTGCAGGCGCTGCCGCCGCTGTATTTCCTGTTCCTGCCCTTTATCCTGCTCGGCTACATGGCCCTGACGCAGGCAGTCAAAGGCTTTTACCGGCGGCATTAGGGCTGGCAGTAACCCGCACCCGCATCCGCATCCGGGATTCCTCACCTCGTCAGGCAAGCCGTCCAGCGCGGTAATCGGCAAAAGCCTGACGGATTTCTTCCTCGCTGTTCATCACGAACGGCCCATGCTGGACGATGGGCTCGTGCAACGGCTGGCCGGCGACGAGCAGAAGGTGGCAGTCCTCATCGACCCGCACCAATACCCCCTCTGCCTCGCCATCCTGCCCAAGGATGGCCAATTGGTCGGCCTGCACCCGCGTTCCGGGAGACTGTCCCAGCCAGGCACTGCCTCGATAGACCACGACAAAGGCATGATGGGCGGAAAGCAAAGGCTGCGCATAAGAACTTCCCGCCGGCAGATGAATATCCAGATACAGCGGGGCAGTGGCAGCGCGCTGCACCGCACCCGCAACCCCATGGCTGGCCCCGGCAATCACCCGCACCCGCACGCCACCTTCCGTGCAGAACTGCGGAATTTCATGCTGCTGAAAATCCCGGTACCACGGCGCCTGCCCCTTGTCGGCCGCCGGCAGGTTGAGCCACAGCTGGACACCTTCCATCAGGCCATCCTGCTGCTGCGGCATCTCGGAATGAATGACACCCCGTCAGGCCGTCATCCATTGCACCCCACCACTTTCCAGCAACCCTTCATGACCGGCACTGTCGCGGTGATGCATGCGGCCGGCCAGCATGTAAGTAATCGTCTCGAAGCCGCGGTGCGGATGGTCGGGAAAACCACCGAGATAATCGCGCGGATCATTGTTGCGGAAGATGTCCATCATCAGCCAGGGATCGAGCCGCTGCTGCCACTCTCTCGTCAGCAGGCGACGGATACGCACCCCATCACCGTCCGTGACCTCACGTCCCTCCACGAGATGTTCGACGCTGCGGCTGCGCGCAACCGGCACGGAACTCACGACAGGCAGAGAGGGCGACGAGGCAAGGCCAGAAGCACGCACTGCCCCCTTCTCCGTCTCACCCAGGAAGACGGTGGGATAAAGGGAAAGGGAGAATTCTGTTCAAAATCCGTCAAATCAGCGAAAATGCGCGGTTTCACGCACCTTTTTCCCCCTCCTTTCGCTGCCATGACCGACCAGACTGATTCGATCGCCCCAAGTGCCTCCAGCGCCCCCGCCCAGGACGAAAACCACATCATCGCCGAACGCCGCGCCAAGCTTGCCGAGTGGCGAGCCGGCGGCCGCGCCTTTCCCAACGACTTCCGCCGCGAAAACACTGCCGGCCGCATCGACGAGCTGTATGGCGACAAAACCCGCGAAGCGCTGGAAGCCACACCGGTCGAAATCCGGGTCGCCGGCCGCATCATGCTCAAGCGCGTCATGGGCAAGGCCAGCTTTGCCACGATCCAGGATCTCTCCGGTCGCATTCAGGTATTCATCAGCAATGACAAGACAGGCGAATCCGCCCACGCCGAGTTCAAGCGTTGGGACAGTGGCGACATCATCGGTGTTACGGGAACCTTGTTCCGTACCAAGACCAACGAACTGACCATCCAGGCCAGCGAAATCCGCTTGCTGACCAAATCACTGCGTCCGTTGCCGGAGAAGTTTCACGGCCTCACCGATGTCGAGCAGAAATACCGTGCCCGCTATCTCGACCTGATGACCAACGAGCAGACGCGCTTCACCTTCGTGGCGCGCAGCCGCATGATCCAGTCGATCCGCAACTACATGGTGAATCACGGCTTCCTCGAAGTCGAAACGCCGATGATGCATCCGATCCCCGGCGGCGCCGCGGCCAAGCCCTTCAAGACCCACCACAATGCGCTCGACATGGAGCTCTACCTGCGCATCGCACCGGAACTGTACCTCAAGCGCCTGGTGGTTGGCGGCTTCGAGAAGGTATTCGAGGTCAACCGCAACTTCCGCAACGAAGGCATCTCGCCGCGCCACAATCCAGAATTCACCATGATGGAATTCTACGAGGCCTATGCAGACTACCGGATGCTGATGGACTTCACCGAAGGGCTGCTGCGTCACTCCGCACGCGAAGCACTCGGCACCGAAGTATTCCAGTATCAAGGCCGCGAACTCGATCTATCCAAGCCCTTCGCACGGCTGACCATTGTTGGTGCCATCCAGAAACACCACCCTGGCTTTCAGACGGAACAGCTCAACGATGCCACCTGGCTCAAACAAAAAATCAGGGATTTCGGTGAAGCCGTCAAACCCGGCGGTCTGGGATCATTGCAACTGCAGCTGTTTGAAGCCTGCGCCGAGGCCCAGCTATGGGAGCCGACCTTCATCATCGACTATCCGGCCGAAGTCTCGCCGCTGGCGCGCCGCAACGACGCCAACCCGGACATCACCGAGCGTTTCGAACTGTTCATCGTCGGCCGCGAAATCGCCAACGGCTTCTCCGAGCTGAATGATGCCGAAGATCAGTCCGCCCGTTTTCTGGAACAGGCCAGAGCCAAAGAAGCCGGTGACGAAGAAGCCATGTATTACGACGCCGATTTCATCCGCGCCCTCGAATACGGCCTGCCGCCCACCGGTGGCTGTGGCATCGGTATCGACCGGCTGGTCATGCTGCTCACCGACAGCCCGAACATCCGTGATGTCATCCTCTTCCCGCAGATGCGGGCGGAATGACCGGTGCCCCACCCAGGGGAAAGCAAAAACCAGCAGCGCCTCACACCAGGCCGGACGGGTTTTCTCAAACCATCTCCACCGTGACATCACCCTCGGGTTCGACGGTGAATGAGGACATCACGAACGGGGACGGGATGACGGTGCATATCTTTGCCACGTTGGACGCGATTCTCTGGCGGTGGAGACAGGGGCAGAGAGGGCAACATAACATTCATCATGAATCAATGACATTGGCGTGATAATGAATTATTCCTGAATCCGTGACCACCCACTGCCATCCGCCCCTTGGCCTGAGTCGCTTGCGATGCTGCTCCCACCTGTGCTCATTTACCCGATTGCACTGCCTTTGCACCGCAATAACCGGCCGTATGTGCGCCC
>JAGOSV010000089.1 GCA_018062105.1 Sterolibacterium sp.
ATCGAACTGGGCGAGATCGAAGCCCGCCTGGCTGACCATCCGGCCATCACCGCCTGTGTGGTGCTGGCCATAAAAGACCTGCGCACCCTGCAAGACCGGCTCACCGCCTGGTACTGCGCCACGGAAAGCCTCACCGCCAGTGCCCTGCGCAGCCATCTGGGCCAGAGCCTGCCAGACTACATGATCCCGCACAGCTTCATGCCGGTCGATGCCATGCCGCTGACGGCCAACGGCAAGATCGACCGGGCGAAGCTGCAGGCGATGCAGGAGGCCACCGCAGTCCGGCCGCAGCTCGATGTGCCCTACGTCATGCCGGAGACCCCACTCGAAGTCCGGCTGGCGACGATCTGGAGTGCCATCCTGGGGGTGGAGCGCATCGGCCTGCAGGACAACTTCTTCGACCTGGGGGGCGATTCTTTCAGCGCGTATCGTCTGATGACCCGCATCTCGGACGAGCTCGACCGCGATCTGCCGCTCGAATCCATCTTCAAGACCCAGACCATCGCCAGCATGGCTGCGGCCCTCGATGCCGAGCAGGCGGAACAGGCACAGCAGGAAGAAAGCAGCCTGGTGCTGATCCAGCCGGGTGAGGCCGGGCGCATTCCCTTCTTCTGTGCCCACCAGGCCGGGGGTGATGTGCTGAGCTTCCGCTCGCTCGCGCAGACGCTGGGCGCGCATCGGCCCTTCTACGGCGTGCAATCCGCCGGGCGGCTGCTGGGCGAGAGCCAGCACCACACGCTGGAGGAGATGTGCGCGGATTACCTGAAGGACATCCGCCAGGTGCAGCCGCACGGCCCCTATCTCATCGGCGGGCATTCGATGGGCGGCAAGGTGGCGTATGAACTGGCGCGGCAACTGGAAGACGCCGGGGAGAAGGTGGCGGTGCTGGCCATCATCGACTCGGACATCGTGAATAAAAACACCTCGATGATCGATTCACTGATGCTGCTGTCGGAAACCTTCCGGCTGAACATCCCGCGCGAGGAGCTGGCGAAGCGCGAGCCGAAACACATGATGGAGTATCTGCTGACCACCGGGAAGAAACGCTTTGCCCGGGTGCTGGAGATTGCCTACGACATGGATCTGCTGCCGCGCGGCTTCCGCACCCGCGATGCGGAGATGTTCCTCAACCGCATCGCCACGAACATCCATGTCTCGGATGCCTATCTCGCTCCGCCCATCCACACGCCAGTAACGTTGTTCCTGGCCACCGACCATACGGAAAACAGTTATGTGATCGACGTGGAAGCCTGGAGGAAAGTGGCACTGGGCGGCGTGACCCCCATCGAAGTGCCCGGTAACCACCTCAACCTGATCCAGAAACCCCATGTGGCAACACTGGGGGACTTGCTGCGGACGCAGGTGGAGAAAACGATGGGTGAGGCAGGAAAGACGTAAAGGGGGGCGGGAGGTAAGAATTGCCGAAGCAGGCACTTCAGCAGGCCGCCCCGGACAAGAGATGACCCGTCATTAGCCGCAGCCTTATTTGCCCGCCGCCTTTTCCTTATAGCCGGTCGGCAGGATGCCCGGCCGCAACAGGTGCGCGAGATGTCGCGCATCGCTGAAGTCGCCACTGTGCTTGAGTTTGAATGCAGGTCGATCCCCGCGTAAAGTTCCATTTCGGTCCCCTGGTTGATGACGTCTTGTTGAGAGTTCGCACCCTAACGTTACGTCATCTCCAGGAGGCCGGCCACGGGCTAGATGTATATCAGGTCTTGCATTCATGCATTTCCCAAAAAACTTCCACGCTTGCAGGCCATCTCGCGCCCTTTTCGGGGCTTCCGTATCGTTTGACAATAGTATCGCTGGCCCCCCCAGGGCAATCGCATGAATGCCAATGTCGTTGACCGCTCGAAATAGTTGTTTACGATCAAGACGTTGGATAGGGGGCCGTTCACAGCACCTTGATTTGTGTAGTTTTCTGTCTTTTTGGGGTAATCCATGGAGACAGAAAACAAGCTGCGCCTGGCTGATGTATTCGTCGCGATCAATGATCCGAGGCAGCCGGGGAAGGTTGAACACGACCTGGTCGAGCTGCTGGTGGTAGCGGTCAATGCGGTGCTGGCGGGAGCCGATACTTTCGTCGAGATTGAGCTGTGGGCGAAAGAGAAGCTGGACTGGCTGCGCGGCTATCTGCGGCTTGAGAATGGCATCCCGTCTCATGACACCTTCGGGCGGTTGTTCGGGCTGATCAACCCGGACGAATTTGAAGCGGCATTCCGCCGCTGGGTGGGCTCGATTCTGCCCGCGCTGGGTACCGACGCCGTGGTGGCGATTGACGGCAAGGCGGCATCAAGGCCAGAAGACTGATTGCCGCCACCTCCGACTCCTATCGCGCTCAGTTGCTCGGGCTGGCGTGACGTTCATGCGATTGCCCTGCTGGCCCCCCCCAACGTAGAAGTGAGCGGACTGCGCGGCTTTTCGCGCAGTCCGCTCAACTGCCGGGTTCGGCCACCAGCGCGGCTTCCCAGTCGAGTTCGCTCGCCATGGCCAGCGACAGGCCATGCTTTATTTGGTTTGCCGTGTCCTTGGCTGGGTCAAACTCGATGCGCATGCATTACTGTAGTTACAGTAATGATCACTGTCAATGGCAATCGAGTACCCGTGCCTATGGGTGCCGAACGCGAACAATGCCGTGGTCATGCATTGCATTCAACCTAGAAACCGCAGTTGGAAGCCTTCGAGTGTGCGTTTTTCCGGTGATCTGACAAGACGCGACGACGCTGCATGCCCGATGCCTGCAAGGAGGAGCAACGCAGTCAGGCCGACGGAAAAACGTGCCATCGGAGGTTTAGGGAAACGCTGAAGAAGTCCAGATTTCGTCATTCCCGCGAAGGCGGGAATCCATGGTGTCAACAACTTACTGGATTCCCGCCTTCGCGGGAATGACTTGATCAGTGTTTCCTTAGCGTTCTCACCCAAAAGGTGAGGGCTAATCAGAGCCAAAATGTTTAGAAAAACAAGGACTTCATTCTGGAAATCAGCGGTCAACTGCGGTTTCTAGGTTCAGGCATTTCCCAAAAAAACTTCCACGCTCGCAGGCTATCTCGCGCCCTTTTCGGGGCTTCCGTATCGTTTGACAATAGTATCGCTGAGCGGTACCGAAGCCGTTCGCTGACAAGCAAAGCGAGGCTGGGTATAAAACTATTATTAACCAATAGGAGGAACAGCGATGCCAACCAGTGTTGCTCTCAGCCCCCATTTTGAGACCTTCAGGTTCGGTGCCAGACTGGCCGGCAAAAAGCACCACCCTTGACACCTGCTGATCGTCTGCCTGACGCCGAATCGATAGCGGCGTCAGGCAGTGCAATGAGGCTAATGGTTTAACGGAGACGCCAACGCTCCCGTAAGCAAGACTTACTTGCCGGCCGCCTTCTCCTGGTCGGCCAGTTCATCGGCCATTTCACGCAGCTTGTTCTTGGCCACTTTGTCGAGTGCTGCCTTGGGCATCTCCTCGACGAAATACACTTTGCGCGGCCGTTTGAAATCGGCCAGGTCACGGGCACAGCCATCCAGTATCTGCTGGCGGATTTCATCCTCACTGAGCATGGTCCACTGGCTCTTGATGGCGAACACCACCGGCACTTCGTCCAGCATGTCGTGCTTTTGCGCCACCACCGCCAGCTCGTCCAGCACGCCCATGCCGAGGATGCCGTGGATGGTTTCTTCGACCTGCCGGGCGGAGACGTTTTCGCCACCGACTTTCAGGATGTCCTTGTCGCGGTCGGCAAAGTAGAAATAGCCATCCGTGCCCAGCCGCGCGGTGTCGCCCGTCTTGAACCAGCCGTCAGCAGTGAAGGACTTGGCCATGGCTTCCGGGTTTTTGTAGTACTCGAAGAACATCTGCACGCCGCGTGTGCCGCGCACCCACAGGTCGCCATTGACGCCCGGCTCACAATACTTGCCGGTTTCCGGGTCCATGATGGCGAACTCGTAACCCGGCGAAGGCACGCCGATGTTCATATCGGGCGAGTCCTGCAGGAGATCGGAGCGCGTGGCGTGCGTCACCGTTTCCGTCATGCCCCAGGTGGCAAAAGTCTTGACGTTCCAGCGCATCTCGACCATGTGCATCTTGATGCCGGTCGACCAGGTTTTGTAGTGATGCTCAGGGATTTCCTGCATGGCGATGGCCTTGAAGCAGAAAGGGATCATCGAGGCGCGCGTCACCTTGTGCTTCATCGAGATTTCCCAGAACTTGCTTGATGAGAACTTGGGTTGCAGCACCACCGTACCGCCCACCCACATCATCGTCCAGAAGCTCCAGCTCTGGGCATTCACATGGAAGCAGGGCAGGAAGACGATATAAACATCGTCGCTGTCCATCTGCAGGTTTTGCGCGCCAGAACGCCCGCCCCATAGCGCGTTGGCGTGGGTGTGGACAACGGCCTTGGGGCGGGAAGTCGTGCCGGAGGTGTATTGGATGCCGACGGGCAGCATGGGCTCGGGTGTGCGCGCTGGAGCCATGTCGCCGTGTGTGGTGAGCGTGGCAAAAGCAGGGAAGCCGTGATTCTTTTCCTCCGCCGCCGGGGCTTCGCCCGAGTTGTCGTCCGTCACCACGAACCAGCCGATGCTCTTGGCGTTGGCGGCCAGCTCCTTGATGAATTTCGGCTGGGTGATGCAGCCGACCGCGCCGGAGTGTTCGGCGAAATAGGTCAGCTCGTCACCGACGCAACGGGTGTTGGTCGTCACAGCAACCGAGCCGACGATGCTGGAGGCGTACCAGGCGATCATCATCTCCGGGCAGTTTTCGGCGTGAATCAGCAGTTTGTCACCCTTCTTCACGCCCTTGGCCAGCAGGCCACAGGCGACCTTGTTGGCCGCTTCCCAGAACTGCTTGTAGCTCCAGGACTGGCTTTCTCCTTCTTTCGGCTCCCAGATGAGGAAGGTCTTGTCGGGGGTTTGCTCGGCCCACAGCTTCATCAGCCAGGGCACGTCCTTGCCGGCGAAGGTGTAGAGCTCGCTGGAGTGGCGGTTGTCGAATTGCGGCGCGGGGGCGGTGGGAGCGATGGTTTGGGTCATGATCGGCTCACTGTTTTGAGGGTTGAAGAAATAAGGGGCGGCAGCCACAACAGCTCCGCCCCCGTTATTACGATATCAGACTATCGTCAGCGTTTTTCGCTACCGACGATCCACATCGAGAAGAACTGCGCGCCGCCGCCGTAGGCATGGCCCAGAGCGGTCTTGCAGCCGGGAACCTGACGCTCGCCTGCCATGCCGCGCACCTGCAGTGCGGCTTCGGCAAAGCGGATCATGCCCGAAGCGCCGATGGGGTTGGAGGAGAGCACACCGCCCGAGACGTTCCAGGGAATGTCGCCGCCCTGGTCGAGCGAAGTCGCCCCCGATTCGGTGAGCTTCCAGCCTTCGCCGACCTCGGCAAAGCCCAGGTTTTCCAGCCACATCGGCTCGTACCACGAGAAGGGCACATAGACTTCGGCCATGTCGATATCCTTGCGCGGATTGGTGATGCCGGCCTGGGCATACACTTCCTTGGCACACAGGATGCCCGCCTGCGGGTTTACTTCCTCGCGCCAGGGGTACATGGTCGGCTCGGACTTCATGGCCGTGCCGTGGATCCAGGCGGGCTTGTTCGGTGACTTTTTCGCCAGGTCTTCGTTGGCGAGCACCATGGCGCAAGCACCGTCCGACGAGGGACAGACCTCGGCGTAGCGGATCGGGTCCCACAGCATCATGGAATCCATGTAGTTTTCCAGCGTCAGCGCGTCGGCGTCTTCATGCATGTGAGCATGCGGATTCTTCAGCGCGTGCTTGCGATCCTTCAGTGCCACCTTGCAGCCGATATCCAGCGGAGCCTGGGTGCGGCGCATGTATTCGCGAATGATGGGGGCGAAAAAGCCACCCGCCCCGGCATTCAGGTGGGGCTGGAAGGGCTGGCGGGTCGACAAGGCCCACATGGCGTTCGATTCCGACTGCTTTTCATAAGCCACCGTCAGCACCCGCTTGAACACGCCGCTCTGGATGTGGCTGGCGGCCACAATCGCCGTCGAACCGCCCACGGAACCGGCGGTATGGACGCGCATCATCGGCTTGCCGTGGCAACCCAGCGCGTCGGCCAGATAGAGCTCGGGCATGACCACGCCTTCGAAGAAGTCCGGTGCCTTGCCGATGATGACGGCGTCGATGTCGGCCCAGGTGCAGCCCGCATCGTTCAGAGCATTTTGCGCTGCTTCGCGCACGAGGCCCGCCATGGATTTCTTGATCTTGGTCTTGTAGCGTTCGGACTGGCCGATCCCCACCACTGCACATGCGTTACCCATTATTTGCCCTCCAGAACGGCAACCAGATTCTGTTGCAGACACGCGCCGCTGGTGGCATGCGCCACACCACGGTTCGCCTCGCCCTTGATGATGCGCTGAGCCACTTCGCCGAAGTTGGACAGCCCTTGCGACATCATGATGTTGCCCGCCAGCGCACCGCCGGAAGGATTGATCTTCGTGCTGTCATCCAGCCCGAGTGCCTGCTTGAGCAGCAGGGACTGATGGCTGAACGGCGCATGCAGCTCGGCGATATCGACCTTGCCCTTTGCCACCCCTGCGCCGGCAGCCGCCAGGCGGGTAGAGAGAGAATCGGTCAGATCGCGTGTGCCCAGCTGATGCGACTCGATGCGGTGATCGATGCCCGTGATGTAAGCATTGCGCTTGTGGAAGCGTTCGGCCACCTCACGCGTGGCGAGGATCACCGCCGAAGCACCATCCGTCACCGGCGGGCAATCGTGGCGGCGCAGGGGCGAAACCAGCTTCGGCTCGGCCAGCAGTTGCTCCACGGTGAAATCGCCCTTGAGCTGGGCGGTCGGCTTGGCCTTGGCATTGGCACGGCTTTGCTGCACCACCCGCGCCATGTCGGCTTCGGTGATCTTGCCTGCGTCGAGCAGAGCTTGCGCCTGCAAGGCGGCCAGGCTGATGCTGTCCGGCCACAGCGGCTGGGTGTAGTAAGGATCGAGCTGCAGCGTCAGCACGTCCGGCAGATCGCCCTGCGAACACTTGCCGAAGCCATACACCAGCGCGGTATTGGCATGCCCCGTCTGGATCTTCAGCCAGGCTTCGTACAAAGCCCAGGCCGCGTCCATTTCGACGTGGGATTCGTTGATCGGCGGCACGGCCCCGAGCGCATCGAGCGCGTTCACAAAAGCAAAGGCGGAACCGCCGAGATAGTCGCAAGAACCCGAACAGAAAAAATCGATGTCCTTGTTGGTGAAATTGAGCTGTTTCTTGACGGCATGGACGACCTCCATGACCAGCTCGACGTCATTCTTCGAGCCGCAGTCGCGCACCAGCGGCGTCTGGGCATAGGCAATGATGGCTACTTCACGCATTTATTTGCTCCCCGCTTTTTTCTCGATGTACTGCCGGGCTTCTGCCAGGCGTCGGGTCTTGAGGGCTTCGATATCGACTGGCGGCTCGCCTGTCGGCTCGAAGTAGGCGATGTTGTCCATCGAATAATCCCACTCACTTTGATCCTTCCAGACGGCCTTGACGCGCATGCCGATCTTCACATCCTCGTTGGCACAGCCGGAAACGAGATGGATGAAGGTCTGGTCGGAATTGTCGAGCACCAGATTGGCGACAACGAAGGGAGGATCGAGCTTGGAGGTCGGAATCGGCAGATAGATGATGGTGAAGGTAATGACCGTGGCGGTATCCGGCAGGGCCACTTCTTCACTCGTCGGCAGGCCCGACTCCGGACACGCCCCGCGCGGCGGCACGATGACCTTGCCGGTCAAGGGCGAGCGCTGGCCCGTCAGGCGGCCATCCTTCATGCCCCGCAGAAAGCGCGTGGGTGCAGCACCGGCAGAAAAGTTATAGCTGAGTGTGACCGGGCATTCGATCATTTCGATTTTTTCAGACATCTTTTCCTCCTCAAGCCGGCTCAAAACAGGCGATGTCGGTGATGAAACCACGGCGCTCCGCCGCCCAGCGCACCTTCACCTTCATGCCGCGCTTCATCTTCGCCTCGTTGCCCGCATCGACCATGTGCAACAAGGAAGTATCCGCC
>JAGOSV010000090.1 GCA_018062105.1 Sterolibacterium sp.
GAGCCAGATGTGCTGATGGAATGTGACGAGGTATTGGTGGCCATCGGCCAGGAGAACAGTTTTCCCTGGATCGAGCGTGATGTCGGCATCGAGTTCGACAAGTGGGGGATGCCGGTACTGGCGGAGGGCACCTACCAGTCGACCTTGCCCAAGGTCTTTTTTGGTGGCGATGCCGCATTCGGGCCGAAGAACATCATCACGGCTGTGGCACAAGGGCATGAGGCGGCGATTTCCATCGATAATTTCTGCCAGGGTCTCGAGGTGGCGCAGCGCGTCATTCCACCCGTCCATCTGGTCAGCCAGAAGATGGGCATTCACGAGTGGAGTTACGACAATCAGGTTTCCGAAGATCTGCGCAAGAAGGTGCCGATGAAGCCGCTGGAGGCAGCGCTCAAGGACATCAAGCTGGAGCTGGAGCTGGGCTATGACATACAGTTGGCCTATGCCGAGGCGGAACGCTGCCTGAACTGCGATGTGCAGACAGTCTTTGCACCAAAACTGTGTATCGAGTGCGATGCCTGTGTCGATATCTGTCCGACCGAATGCATCACCTTTACCGCGAATGGTGAGGAGGAGGATTTGCGCGGGCGGCTGCAGGCACCGGCTGAAATTACGGATCAGGCCTTGTATGTTTCGCCGGAGCTCAAGACGACAAGGGTGATGGTCAAGGATGAGAACGTCTGCCTGCACTGTGGCATGTGCGCTGAGCGTTGTCCGACAGGTGCCTGGGACATGCAGGAATTTTTCTATGAAGTCGCTCATGCGGGGGCGCGTCCGGGAACGGATGTGGACGCCGGAGCGGGAGGTCGGAAATGACTCATCAACATGCGGCCATCCAGGCCTGCAATGATTTCGTCATCAAGTTTGCCAATGTCAATGGTTCCGGTTCGGCATCGGCCAATGAGCTGTTTGCCCGGGCCATTATCCGCATGGGCGTGCCGGTGGCGCCACGCAATATTTTCCCGTCCAACATTCAGGGCTTGCCGACGTGGTACGAGCTGCGTGTCTCTGCCGAGGGCTGGCTGGGGCGGCGTGGCGGTTGCGACTTGATGGTGGCCATGAATCCGCAAACCTGGGATCGTGACGTGGCCGAGATTGCTGCTGGCGGTTATCTGGTTTATGACGCGACCAAGGAATTGCCGCGCTCGAAGTTTCGCGAGGACCTGACGGTCATCGGCATCCCGCTGACGGCAATGTGCAACCGTGAATACAAGGATGCACGGCAACGTCAACTGTTCAAGAACATCATGTATGTCGGCGCGCTGGCCGCACTGGTCGATATCGATCTGGCGGAAGTGAAGAAGCTGATCGGTGAGCAGTACCGCGGCAAGGAGCAGTTGATCGATGCCAACATGAAGGCGCTGAACATTGGCTACGATTACGCCAAGGCGCATTTCAGCTGCCCCATTGGCCTGCAGGTGGCGCGTGCCGATATGATCGGCGATCGTATCATCATCGACGGCAACAGCGCCTGTGGGTTGGGGGCGGTGTATGGTGGGGCGACGGTGGCGGCGTGGTATCCGATCACACCGTCTACCTCGGTGATCGAGGCGTTTTCCAGCTATTGCAGAAAATACCGCACGGATCCGGACAATGGCGCCAGTCGTTATGCCATTGTCCAGGCCGAAGATGAGCTGGCTTCGATTGGCATGGTCATCGGTGCCGGCTGGAATGGTGCGCGTGCGTTTACCGCTACCTCCGGCCCTGGCATTTCGCTGATGCAGGAGTTCTTTGGTCTAGCCTATTTCGCCGAGATTCCGGCGGTGATCGTCGATGTTCAGCGCGGTGGCCCCTCCACGGGCATGCCGACCCGCACCCAGCAATCCGATCTGCTGTCCTGCGCCTATGCCTCACATGGCGATACGCGGCATGTGTTGCTGTTTCCGGAAGATCCGCACGAGAGCTTCGAACTGGTGGCGCAGTCGTTTGATCTCGCCGAGCGATTGCAAACGCCGGTGTTCGTTCTGATCGATCTGGATATCGGCATGAATGAACGCCTGTGTCAGCCCTTTACCTGGGATGACAGCCGCATCTACGATCGTGGCAAGGTGATGAGCGAGGCAGATCTCGAGGCAGGCAAGGACTTTGGCCGTTATCTCGATGCCGATGGAGATGGCATTCCCTGGCGTACCCTGCCGGGTACCCATCCGACGCGCGGTGCGTTCTTCACCCGCGGCACGACGCGTAACCCTTACGCCAAATACAGCGAAACGGGTAACGATTACCTCTACAACATGGAACGTCTGCGGCGCAAGTTCGAGACCGCCAAGACGTTGGTGCCCGCCCCCATCCTGCAAACGGCCGGGGCTACGGCAAAGGCCGGGGTGATTTACTACGGCTCGACCAGCCCGGCCATGGCGGAGGCGACAGCCATGCTCGAACAGCGTGGCATTCATGTCGATACCCTGAGGATACGGGCGTTCCCGTTCAGTGATGCAGTGGATGCGTTCATTGCCCGTCATGAGCAGGTGTTCGTTGTTGAACAGAACGAGAGTGCCCAGCTGCGTACCCTGCTCATCAATGAGTGCGACATCGATCCGAAGAAGCTGGTGCGTGTGCTGCACTACGATGGCACGCCCATTACCGCCCGTTTCATTTGTGAGCGTATCGAGACGGCTTTGTCCGATGCCAGCGTGACTTCCATTCGCAAGGTGGCCTCATGACTTATCTCGTCAAACCAAAATTGCTGCGGCCGGATACGCCGAAGAATGCACTCGGCTATACCCGCCGTGATTATGAAGGGGCGATTTCGACTCTGTGTGCTGGTTGCGGCCATGATTCGATTAGTGCCGCCATCGTTCAGGCCTGCTTTGATCTGGACATCGAGCCGCACCGCGTGGCCAAGCTTTCCGGTATCGGCTGTTCCTCCAAGACGCCAGATTATTTCCTCGGCAATTCGCACGGCTTCAACAGCGTGCATGGTCGCATGCCGTCGGTGCTGACGGGTGCGGCACTGGCCAATCGTGACCTGCTCTATCTGGGCATTTCCGGGGATGGTGATTCTGCCTCCATTGGCCTGGGGCAGTTTGCTCATGCCATGCGGCGTGGCGTGAATATGACCTACATCGTCGAGAACAACGGCGTTTATGGGCTGACCAAGGGGCAGTTTTCGGCTACGGCCGACAAAGGTTCCAAGAGCAAGCGCGGCGTGGTCAATAGCGACAGCCCGATCGACCTCGTTGCCCTAGCGCTGCAGCTGGGAGCAACCTATGTCGCACGCAGCTTTTCCGGCGACAAGGAGCAGCTGATCCCCATCCTCAAGGGGGCGTTGCGCCATCATGGCCCGGCACTCATCGATATCCTGAGTCCCTGTGTCACCTTCAACAATCATGCTGGCTCGACCAAGAGTTACGACTTCATCCGCGAGCACAATGAGGCAGTGAATCGAATCGATGTCATCCTGCCGCGCAACCAGATCGAGACTTCCTATCCACCAGGCTCGCTGCGTCGCGTCGTGCAACACGATGGTTCGGTGCTGCATCTGCGCAAGGTGGCCGAAGGCTATGATCCGACCGATCGCATCGGTGCCATGAATTATTTGCAGGAGCGCCATGCCCTGGGCGAAATCGTCACGGGGCTGCTGTATGTGGATAGCAGTGCCGAGGATTTGCACCGCCATCTCAATACCGTTGCCAAGCCGCTCAACAAGCTGGGGGATGCCTACCTGTGTCCGGGCAGCAAGGCGCTGGAGGCCATCAACGCTTCCTTGCGCTGATCTGCAGCTTTTGTGATCGGTAATCATCGTAATCCTTATACTTCTCTGTCCATAACGTGAACGGCATTACCATTGCCCTATCCAAGGGTCGCATCTTCGAGGAAACGCTGCCGTTGCTGGCTGCGGCCGGCATCGTGCCGGAAGAAAATCCGGAGCAGTCACGCAAGCTCATCATCGGTACGAACCGGCCGGATGTGCGCGTTGTCATTGTGCGGGCTTCCGATACGCCGACCTATGTGCAGTATGGCGCGGCAGACCTGGGCATCGCGGGCAAGGACGTCCTGATCGAGCAGGGGGGGGCGGGTTTGTATCAGCCACTCGACCTGAAAATTGCCCGCTGCCGGATGAGTGTGGCGGCGCCAGTGGGTTTTGATTATGTCCAGGCGGTCAGGAGTGGGGCGCGTCTGCGTATTGCCACCAAGTATTTGACGACGGCGCGTGAACATTTCGCGGCCAAAGGGGTGCATGTCGATCTCATCAAACTCTATGGTTCGATGGAGCTGGCCCCGCTGGTAGGTTTGGCGGATGCCATTGTCGACCTGGTATCGACCGGCGGAACCCTGCGAGCCAACAATCTGGTTGAGGTGGAGGAAATCATGCCGATTTCATCACGTCTGATCGTCAATCAGGCTGCCTTGAAGATGAAAGGTGACCTGCTGCAGCCGGTGATGGACGCATTTACCGGAGCCGTGGGATGAGTTGTTTTTCCATGCGCCGCCTGACAACCCAGGATGCAGATTTTCCCAGGCAGCTAACAGCGCTGCTGGCCTTCGAAAGCGCAACGGACGATGCCATCGAACGGCAGGTGGAGGAAATCCTGCGGCGTGTGCGTACAGAGGGTGATGCTGCCGTGCTTGAGTACACCCGTCGTTTCGATCATCTCGAAGTGTCCGGGGTAGCAGCTCTTGAGCTGCCGGGGCAGGAACTGGCAGCTGCATTTGCCGCCCTGCCACCGGCGCAACGGACGGCACTGGAACAGGCTGCCAGCCGGATACGTCTGTTTCATGAGCGGCAAAAGGCCGGCTCGTGGGAATACGAGGAGGCCGGAGGTGTTCGTCTGGGACAGAAAATCACGCCGCTGGATCGCGTCGGGTTGTATGTGCCAGGTGGCAAGGCCAGCTATCCGTCCTCCGTCCTGATGAATGCACTGCCGGCCAAGGTAGCCGGAGTACGCGAACTCATCATGGTGACGCCTATTCCTCATGGTCAGAAAAATCCACTGGTGCTGGCGGCGGCTTACCTGGCCGGAGTGGATCGTTTGCTGACCATCGGCGGGGCGCAGGCGATTGCCGCCCTGGCTTATGGCACCCAGACCATCCCTCAGGTCGACAAGATCGTCGGGCCGGGCAATGCCTATGTTGCCGCAGCCAAACGCCGGGTATTTGGTACCGTTGGCATCGACATGGTGGCGGGGCCTTCCGAAATCCTGATCATTGCAGATGCCAGCGCCCATCCGGACTGGATTGCGATGGATATGTTTGCCCAGGCGGAACATGATGAACTGGCGCAGTCCATCCTGTTGACGCCGGAGGTGGCGCTGATCGAGAAAGTGGCGGCCAGTATGGAGCGCTTGTTGCCTGATATGCCGCGTCGGGCAGTCATCGAGGCATCGCTGGCACAGCGTGGGGCGCTCGTGCAGACGCGCGATCTGGCGGAAGCCTGCATGCTTGCCAATCGCATTGCCCCCGAGCATCTGGAGCTTGCCGTTGCCGATCCACGCAGTCTGCTGGATCGTATCCATCATGCGGGTGCCATTTTTCTTGGACATTACACCAGCGAATCCTTGGGAGATTACTGCGCCGGCCCCAATCATGTCCTGCCGACTTCAGGCAGCGCGCGGTTTTCTAGCCCTTTGGGGGTTTATGACTTCCAAAAACGCAGCAGCCTGATTGAATTTTCCGCGAAGGGTGCCCGGGTGCTGGGCCAGGTTGCCGCGACTCTGGCGCATGGCGAAGGGCTGACGGCGCACGCCCGGGCTGCCGAATTGCGCATGCAAGACACGCGTGTCGTCTGGGATGAGTCGTATGGTGTGGGGGTCGCTAACCTCGACATCCAGCACCGAACCCTGATCGACATGGTCAATTATCTGAGCGATTTTCTGGCGTCGGATGCGGCCCTGGACGGGGTGGATGCGACGTTCGATGAGATCATGACGATATTGAGCGATTACACGCGGCAGCATTTCACTGAAGAAGAGGCGTACATGCGGGCCACCGGGTACGATGGTCTGGCGGCACACCTCCTGGAACATGCTGCCTTTATCGGCAGGATTGATGAATTCAGGCAATCCGTGCGGGAGGGACAGCGTTTGACTCTCACCGAAGTCCGGGCACTGCAGGAGTACCTGGGGCACTGGGTCTTGAATCATATCGCCAAGTCTGATCAGCGTTATCGCGATCATGTCCGGCAGTCTGCGGCCGGCGCGTGATGGTGCAGATGGTGTGAAAAAACCGTGCGGTGCGGTGTACTCAAGGTGAACTTGGGGGAGCCGCGAAATACGGAACGCGAATACGGAAGTCAAGAAAATTTGGGGTGGCTGTCGTTGTCACCGCAATTGCGTAACCGCAGCTGGAGATGTCTGCAATTTTCATGCGGTGTTCAGGCGGTGATGTGCAGCGCCCCGCGGGTGGCTGCACTGGTTTCTGATACCCCGGAAATTTGCTGATATTGCTGGATGCCACGATGTGTTGGTGCGTGAGCCAGGCCGGGGATGTCGCTGCTGCCTCCGGGTTCCGGTTTGGATCGGGGGGCATGGGCACTTGGCCCTGGCTCCGATCCTGAGGATGCCTGTGTCGCCTCTTCACGTTGCTGGCGCAAGACCTCCTGCATCGCCTGCTGTCCCATTTGTCGGGCTTGTGCTGCGACGGTACGATCCTGAGGGGAGGGCTCGGCCGGCGCCAGGGCAGCAGCGACGATGGTACGGGCGCGTGCCTGGGTTTCTTCCGGGTTGCGGCCGGGGGAAACGTCGATCCGGACTTCCCCACCTACGGCGTAGGACACGCCATCTGGGCCACGCTGGAAGGTGTAGGTGGCACCCGACATCGCCAGTCCACCACTGGCAGCCAAATGTGCCATCTCATGCTGCCGTACCTCCTGGTCGCGCTGTTGCAGCCGCTTGATCTTGATCTGGTCGGCCTCGCTCAGATTGGCTGCATCAGGATCCTGGTTGCCCCGGAGGTTTTTCGGGCGGTCATCTTTGGTGGTGGCACTGGTATTTTGATGGGCAGGTGTGGCAGGTGTAGCCGTGGCAGCAGCAGTTGTCGGATTGGAGCGGGAGTTGCCGTCTTGGTTGGCCTCCGGGGGTCTTGCGGACGCACGAACACCGTAGATGCCGTAGCCGGCACCCGCACTGCCCGAAAGCGCTGAAAGGCCACTGATGCTCATGTTCAAATACCCCTGTATCTCCGGAATTTCCGGGGCGAATGCACCGACGGATACGCCGTCAGTATAGTTTGGCAAATTCCTGCCGTCCAGGATTGATCCAAGACTGGTTTTGAGGTTTGGGCTGGAGCAGTCGGACAGGGCATCGAGTGGTTGTTGTGGATATGTTGCCGGGGATTGTTGTTTTTTTGTCGCACCTTTTGCAGTGCTTGGCGCCATCTCCTGCTGGGTTGTTGCCGCATGGAAATGCAAAAACGTATATTTGATGATCCTTGGTGGTGATTTTCAGGGTTATTTGACAGGATGAAGTGGTTTGTTTTTTTGGCATCGACTAGAATTGACTAGAATGCGATGCCAAAATGATGGTAAAACAGTAACCCGTATGGATTATCCGGGGAAGAAGGCGTTATGGAGAGGTCTCCGGCGTGGTGGCAGTGTGGCGATTCCGATAAAAACAGAATGATGGGGACGAGGTGGTGAGTCGGATTACGGGTGTTGTCGGATCGTTTAAATCCTCTTTACGCGAAAAGATTTTGCGCAACAAACTTCGCGAAGGCTGGGTGTCGGTAATGCTGGGCACAGAGGGTCTGGCGATTGCGCACATCCGTCGCCGTACCGGGGAAAGGCCGGAGGTCTTGTCCTTGTCCGTGTCGGAAGTGACGGACGATGTTACGGCGATCTTGGCGTATCAGGCAAAGGCGCTGGAGCTGAAAAGCTGCAGCTGCACCTTGTTGCTGAACCCCGGACAGTATCAGATGCTGCAGATCGAGCTGCCGGCAGTACCGGATGAGGAAGTCAAGGATGCCGTGCGCTGGAGCATCAAGGACATGGTGGACTTTCCGGCGGAGCTGATGAGCCTGGATGTCGCCGAAATTCCGG
>JAGOSV010000091.1 GCA_018062105.1 Sterolibacterium sp.
GCCGCACGATCACCGTATCCCCCACACGTACATCCTTGCGCCGCACCTCGTCCAGATTGTGCAATGTGGCATTGGTCACCGTCACGCCACCGACAAACACCGGAGTCAGCCGCGCCACCGGAGTCAGTGCCCCCGTCCGGCCAACCTGCACCTCGATGGCCTCGACCGTGGTCAGCGCTTCTTCAGCCGGGTACTTGTGCGCCACGGCCCAGCGCGGCTCGCGTGTGACAAAGCCCAGACGGTGCTGCAGGGCCAGATCATTGACCTTATAGACGACACCGTCGATATCGAAAGGCAGCGTATCGCGCATTGCCTGGATGCGCTCATAAAACGCCATCAACCCCGCCACACCGAAGGACAGGGTACGCTGCGGGCACACCGGCAGCCCCCAGGCCGCCAGCTGGTCGAGGATCGCCGCATGACTACCCGGCAGTGTGCCGCCTTGCACCTCGCCCAGACCATAGGCAAAAAAGGAGAGGGGCCGCTGTGCCGCCAGCTTCGGATCGAGCTGGCGAATGCTGCCGGCCGCGCCATTGCGGGGATTCACCAGGGTAGCCTTGCCCAATGCCCGCTGCCGGGTGTTGTAGCGTTCAAAATCGACACGGCTCATGAACACTTCACCGCGCACTTCCAGCACCTGCGGAACGGCGGCCGGTTGCGCCCCACCCTCCCCATTCAGGCGCAACGGGATGCTACGGATGGTGCGGACATTCTGGCTCACATCCTCACCAGTCTGGCCATCGCCACGCGTCGCTGCCTGCACCAGCACGCCCTGCTCGTAGCGCAGGTTGATGGCCAGACCATCGAACTTCGGCTCGCAGGCATATTCCAGCGGGGCATCCTGCTCCATCAATCCCAGCTCGCGCCGCACCCGGGCATCGAAGGCCTGCGCCCCCGGCAGACCATTATCCGTCTCGGTACGAATCGACAGCATCGGCACAACATGGCGCACCGGCTGGAACTCCGGCAAGGGCTGCCCACCCACCCGCCGGGTCGGTGAATCTGCCGTGACCAGTTCCGGGTGCTCCTGCTCCAGTGCCAGCAGGCTGCGAAACAAGCGGTCATATTCGGCATCCGGCAGCAGCGGCTGATCCAGCCCATAGTAGGCGTGATCCAGACGGGCCATCTCGGCGCGCAACGCCGCCAGTTGCCCGGCAACGTCCGGTGCCGTGTTCATGCGTACAGCCGCAGCGCCCGCCGGCTACCGGCCGGTATCTGGCGTTCCGTCATCTTCTGCTGGAACTCACCGATCTTGGCACGGATGCGCCCCAGCACCTCATCCGACAGCGACCTGCGCTGGTCGTCGACCACCACCACCCCCAGCTTGCCCGCCATGATGCCTGCCAGATGCAGCATCCGGTCATAGGCTGCCACGCCATCCGTCACCCGCGGCACGTCAATGGTCAGGTTCATGCCGCCGACCAGCTGCCCGGCGGCATCCTCCTGCGCATCCGCACCGGCCTCCTGCCCACTTTCCGGCATGCCAGACAAGGACAGGGTAAATTGGGTCTGGCCATACTGGTCGTAAGCATGCAGGCAATAACCCTCGTCCCGCGTCCCCTGCTTCAAGCCAGCCATGGCCGCCAGCCGCTCGATATCATCCAGCCTCAGGGCAGCACCTGCGCCATGAACGAGATGCAACGACAAACGCCAGTCGACCGAAGCGCAAAATTCATCCAGCCCCCGTGCCCGCGCCACGACCTCGGACACCACCGGCACGATGATGCTGGCATTGTAATGAGCGGCCAGCTGACGCAACCCGTCACAGAACAGTGCTACATCATCTGCCGGCACCTGGCCATTGCGATCTACCAGCTGCAAGGCCGCCACCAGACGGCGATAGCTGTTGGCATCCTGGGCATGCAGGCGCTGCCAGCGACCGGTGTTTTCATCCAGTCCGCTCCAGCACAGGCGGCCAGCCAGACGACTGAGCAGCTTGCGCTGCGCCGCCCAGAACAAGGGCGCAGAGATCATGTCAGCCGCCGTCAGACGCACAATGCAATCAACCAGCGTATCCGCCAGCTCCGGATGCGGTTCGGCCTCAAAAGCCGCCTCAGGCAGTAGCCCGATTTCCGTTGCTTCCGTTGCCCCCGTTGCCCCCGATGCCTCTGCCGCCGTCGGTTCCTCGCGCCCGGGCGGGTTCAGGGCTGAGGCCAGAACCGATGCTGCGCCTCCCTCTGTCTCCTCCGTCATTTCCACCACCGAATCCAGTACCGGCGTGCCATCATCCTCGAGAGGAAGCGGGGCTCGCGAGATCACAGGCTCATCGCCCGACATCACACCGTCCTGCGGCAGTCCCAGTACCGGCTCGATGCGCTCCCCGGCCAGTGTCGGGAGCGTTGGCAGCGCTGGAAGTGTCGGTAGGGAGTATCCGTCGGCAGGCATGCGCTGCGTCAGGATGTCTTTTTGCTGATTGCGGAATGCCTCATGCGCCAGCCTGCGGTGACGGCGTTCCTGCCAGGCGTTGTAAGCCCAGACCCCCCCGACGGACAGTACGCCGATGACGATGAGACTCAGCTGCAGTTCAGTGATTCCGTGCATCATCCGGCCTTTGTCCCTTCCGAATCACTGGCCATGCGCAATGCCTCTTCCATGTCGACCTCGACCACCCGCGAAACGCCCTGCTCCTGCATCGTCACCCCAACCAGTTGCTCGGCCATTTCCATGGCGATCTTGTTGTGGCTGATGAACAGGAATTGCGTCTGCGCGGACATGCGCTTGACCATGTTGCAAAAACGCTCGGTATTGCTGTCATCGAGCGGGGCATCCACCTCATCGAGCAGGCAAAACGGTGCCGGATTGAGCTGGAACATGGCAAACACCAGCGCCGTGGCCGTCAATGCCTTCTCTCCACCGGAGAGCAGATGGATGCTGCTGTTTTTCTTGCCTGGCGGCTGCGCCTGAACCTGCACGCCGGCATCGAGAATTTCCTCGCCGGTCATGATGAGGCGTGCCTCGCCGCCACCGAACAACTGCGGGAACAATACCCCGAAATGCGCGTTGACCGTATCGTAAGTCTGGCGCAGCTGCTCGCGCGTCTCGCCATCGATACGGCGAATGGCATCTTCCAGCGTATTGATGGCCAGATTCAGATCGGCCGACTGGGCATCGAGAAAACCCTTGCGCTCCTGTGCCGTCTCCAGCTCCTCTAGCGCCGCCAGATTGACCGGCCCGAGAGCATCGATCTCCTGCTGCAAACGGGCGATTTCCGCCTGCATCGCACTCTCGCGCACATTGCCCAGCTGTGCCAGCTCCGCCACCAGCGGCACTTCGTCCGCTTCGCTGTGCACATTCATTTCCTGCAAGCGCTGGCTGCATTGCTCCTCATTGAGCAAGGCCGCCTGTGCCTTCATGCGCAGATCATTGAGCCGGTCACGCAACGGATTCAAGCCCTGCTCGATCTTCAGACGTTCCTCATCGAAACCACGCAAACAGGCTGCCGCCGCCTCCAGCGCATCGCGCTTTGTCGCCAGCAGCGCTTCACAGGCCGTGCGCCCCGCCAGGGCATCCTGCAACCGCTCCTGCTGCATCCCATCACGGATGGAACCACGCTCCTCCTCGGCCAGCAATCGTTGCTCGACGATCCGTTCGAGCTGCTGATCGGCCGTCTCGCGGGCACGCGCGTTGTCTTCCAGCTTGCCGGCACATTCACGCTCGGTAAACCGCACCTCCTGCAACTCACGCGCCAGTGACTGCTCCTGGCCACGCGCCTCGCGCAAGCTGGCCTCCTGCGTCGCCAATGTCGCCATCACCTCATCGAGACGGGCACGCGCCAATTCCATCCGCTCACGCTGATCCGCGCCTTCTTCCTCGGCCCGCATCATGCCCATGCGCTCGGTTTCTTCGCCGGCATTGATTTCCGCCAGGTCGCGGTCGATCTGTGCCGCACGCTCCTCGTAACGTGCCTGTGCCTGAGCCAGCTTGAGCGCCTCGACCTGTGCGCCATGCGCCCGGCTCTGTGCTTCCTGCACTTCCCGTCGCACCACCGCCAGCTGCGATTGCACCTCGGCCTGTGCCCGCTCGGCTTCGGCCTGCGTCTCTCGCGCCACCTCCTCGTCCTGTGCCCGCTGCTCCAGCAACAGTCCCAGCTCTTCCAGCTCACGCTGCCGTTCGATCACGCCATGCGTGCGCACATCCGGCACATACAACACCAGACCATGACGCGACAGCAGATGTCCTTCGCGACTGACCCAGCAACGTCCTGCCGCCAACGTCTCCGGCTGCGCCAGCAAGGTCGTCAGATCCTCGGCTGCCGACACCCCCGCCAGCCACTCATCGAGCACTCCCGCCAGCGCTGCATCGGCACAGCGCACCCGGGCACGCAGGCTATCGCCAGCGGCCAGCGGCTGAGCCGGCCTGTCAGCGGCAGCCGGCACAACCGATGACGGCAAAGCCAGCGCAAACAAAGTCGGTGGCGGCGTGGCCAGAGCCTGCTGCGCCACCGCGTTCGTCGCCGGCAAAGCAGCCAGACGCTCCCGCAACACCGCCTCGACCGCCGTCTCCCAGCCCGCCTCGACCTCGATGGCGCGCCACAACGGTGCCACCTCCGCCAAGCCCCGTGCTGCCAGCCAATCCGCCAGCTTCTCGGCACCGCCATTCTTCTCGACCCGGCGCTGCAACTGCTGCAAGGCATCATGACGAGCCCGCGTCTCGGCATGCGCCCGGTGCACCTGCTGCAAGCGCTCGCGTGCCTCACGCAATGCCTGCTCAAGTACCGGCAAGCGTGTCTGCAAGTCGGCCAGCAACTCCTGGCGCGTCTGCAATAGTTCCTCGGCCACGGCCTGCGCTTCCTGGCTGGCCGCCAGACGCTGCAAGTCCGGCTGCGCCAGCTGCATGCGTTCGATGTCCAGCCGTGCCCGACGCTGGGCAAAACCTTCCAGTGCCCGCAAGGCATGGCTGCGATTGGCATCCCCCAGGCGCACCCCCTGCTCGGCCTCATGCACCGCCCGCCGGGCAGCAGACACCGCCTCACCCGCACCGCGCACTGCATCCTCGGCCTGTGGCAGACGGTCTGCCGCTTCCTCGTGCCGTGCCTCGCAGGTCTCGGCACGCAACCCGGCATTGTCGAGCAGCTGCTGCCAGCGCTGTGCCTCAGTCTCCAGGCCGGTACGCTGCGTTTTCCAGTGGCCTTCATCCGCATTCAGCTGGATCAGACGTGCCTCGAGTTTCTGTCGCGAATCGCGTAAATGCGTAATCTCCGCCTCCAGCCGGCTCACCTCGGCATTGGCGGCATACATCTCGCCCTGCACGGCATGCAGCGCATCACTGGCCGCAAAATGTTCGCTACGTGCTGTCTCGACACTGGCCTCCAGCGCACGCAACTGCGCCGTCTCGGCCTCCAGGCGCACACTGCCCTTGTCACTTTCCTGGCTCAGCCGCTGGTGGTCAGCACGCGCATCGTTGCGCTTTTTCAGCCAGAGCAACTGCTGGCGCCGGTCGTGAGCGGCCTTCAGCTCGTGGAACTGGCGGGCAATCTCGGCCTGCCCCGCCAGCTTCATCACCTGGCCATCGAGCTCATTGCGGATATCCTCGACACGCAGCAGATTCTCGCGGGCATCGGACAAACGATTTCCCGTCTCGCGCCGCCGTTCCTTGTACTTGGTCACCCCCGCTGCTTCTTCCAGGAACAGGCGCAGCTCCTCGGGCTTGGCCTCGATGATGCGCGAAATCATGCCCTGCTCGATGATGGCGTAGGCGCGTGGCCCAAGCCCAGTACCGAGGAACACGTCGATCACATCGCGCCGCCGCACCTGCAGGTTGTTCAGGTAGTAGCTGGAGTTTCCTTCGCGGTCGAGCACCCGCTTGACGGCAATTTCGGCATATTGCGACCACTGCCCGGCGGCACGTCCCAGGGCGTTGTCGAACACCAGCTCGACACTGGCCCGCCCGACGGGCTTGCGCGTTCCGGAGCCGTTGAAAATGACATCCTGCATCGACTCGCCGCGCAGGGCGGTGGCCTTGGATTCGCCCAGCACCCAGCGCACGGCATCGATGATGTTCGACTTGCCACAACCATTCGGGCCAACCACCCCGACCAGCTGCCCGGGAACCAGGACCGTCGTGGGATCAACGAAAGATTTGAAGCCAGCGAGTTTGAGCTTGGTCAGGCGCACGTCACAAAATTTTTGTCGTCAAATGAGCCATGGACAGAAACTACCGCCACACCGCATGTCCTGCAGACCGTGCGCTACCAACGACCACGCACCCCACGCACCTCTTGCAGCCTCAATAACGGTTGTCACGTCTATCCTGACGGGTTACGGCCAAGCCGAATGAAAAGAGCGTCATTATAATGAAAAGCTCCGTGCACGCTGCCGCGTGTTCCTACGCCTCAACCCTTCCGGATATCACCACCGCCATGCCCAGCCAACCCACCAAAACCCTGGAAACCTTCGCCAACCCCGCCGCACACCGGGATTACCAGATTCACATGGAAATTCCCGAATTCACCTGCCTGTGCCCGAAAACCGGCCAGCCGGACTTCGCCACGCTGATCCTCGACTATGTCCCGGACAAACTGTGCGTCGAGCTGAAAAGTCTCAAGCTCTACGCCTGGAGCTTCCGCGATGAAGGCCATTTCCATGAGGACGTGACCAATCGTATCCTCGACGATCTGGCCCGTGCCCTGAAACCGCGCTTCATGCGCCTGACGGCGAAGTTCTACGTACGCGGCGGCATTTTCACCAATGTCGTGGCCGAGCACCGCAAAAAAGGCTGGCAACCGGCCACGCGCATCGAGCTGGCCAGCTTCGACAACTCGTCCAACATACGCGGCTGAAGCAACTATGGTGACAAATCAGCCCGCCCGGGGGGATGCCACCCTGGCCACTGGCCGGCGCCCCACCCATTTCATGCCCGCAGCAATCGTCACCAGGGTAATGACATAAAAGATCAGCTGCATGCCAGCCGGCCGGGCGTCATAGCCGATCAGGCCGCGCAGCAACATGCCCGGCACCGAAGTCTCGGCAACATACGCCGAGGTATCCCACAACGGTGCTGCCAGGCTGGGTAGCATGTCGGCCTGGATCAGAAAATGTGCCGCCTGCGAAGCCATGCCCGCCGCCAGCAGCAACACCAGCAGCCCCGTCGCCGCAAAGAACCAGCGCAGCGGAATCCGCAGCAAGCCCGCATACAGCGCATAGCCCACCGCCACCCCCAAGAACAGGCCGGAAATCCCGCCCAGCATCATGGATGCGCCACTGGCGCCACCGGTATCACCCGCACCGCCGCTGGCACCACCTGATGCCGCAATGCCGTACAGGAACAGCACCGTCTCGGCGCCTTCGCGCAGCACCGCCAGCCCGACCACCACCAGCAAGACCGAGCACTCCTGCCGGCCTTCGCGGATTGCCCCGCCGACCGCCTTGGCATCCGCCGCCAGCGCCGCGCCATGTGACGACATCCAGATGTTGTGCCAGGCCAGCATCAACACCGCAATGCCCAGCACCACCGCATTGAACACTTCCTGCCCCAGCCCGCTGGCCATGTTGCCGATGACATCAGCAAACACCGCCACCAGCACCGCTCCCACCAGACCTGCCACCACCCCACCAGCCAGCCAGCGGCTGCGCCCGGGGATCGATTTCGTCGCCGCCGCAATGATGCCAATCAGGATGGCCGCCTCCAGCACCTCACGAAACACAATCACCATCGAGCCCAACATTTTTCTGCTCCTTCATCACCAAACCATCACCAAACCATCACCAAATACCGGCGCGCATCCGAAGATGATAACGATTCTCAACAATCAACTCAAGCAATTAACTCAAGGGCAGCCATACATTACCGCCGCCATGATGCATCAAATCGCACCTGCTTTGACCGTCCCTTGGCGCTTCGTGTATCTTTGCCTCCTTCCCGTAGCCTGATTTCCCCCTGCTCCCATGCGTTTCCTGTCTGTCACGGCGCCGTTCTGGCTGGTCGGTTTTCGTCCA
>JAGOSV010000024.1 GCA_018062105.1 Sterolibacterium sp.
GGTGGGCGGCGATCAGCCGTTTGCTGCTGGGCAGGCGCAGGAGGGTTTCACTTTCCGTGGTCGACAGGCCGCCACCGAGCCGGAGCAGGTAGTCGATCAGCCGCTGGCTGCCATCCAGGGCGCGGGTAGCCAGCAGCCCGGTTTCCAGATTCAGTTGCCGTTGCGCCAGGTGAGTCAGCAGGTGCAGGGCCAAGGCGGGCTTGCTGTGCAGAATTTCTTGCAGGGCCCGGCCGCCGATGGTCAGCAGCTGGCTGGGTTCGACGGCAATGGCGAAAGAAGTGCGTGGCCGGGCGGCGATGAATTCCATTTCGCCGAACAGCTGGCCGGGGTAGATCAGGTCGAGCACCTTGTCGTCGTGGCTCTGGGGTTCCGTGGTGCGTTTGACGTGACCGGACAGGAGGTAATGCACGTCATTGGCAGGTTCGCCGCTGCGGTAGATGACTTGACCACGCCCGACCTGACGTGTGCAGGTGCTGCATGCCAAGGTATCGAGCTGTGCTGCAGAAAGCCCGGAAAACAGCGCGATGTTGCGCAGCAGCTGCCGGATTTCAGTGTCAGGTTTTGCTGTCATCATGTCGGGAAAAAGCCGGGAATTCTGTAGGGGGATGAACGGAAGGTGCCTGATGGAGCTGGGTGCTGTCAAGCATAGCGTTATCCTGGGCATTTCCATTAATCCATTTTCGGGTGAATCGCAGTGTCGCGTGCTCGCTCGCTGCGCGGCTTCTTGCGCTTCATCTCGCAAAGGTGAGTTTCTGGAAGTGACCATCCTGTTGGCTCACTTGATCTGGATCAACATTTTTTGCAGCCTATCGAGCATAATGTGCGACGGATTGTCGCAGGCTTGCCCCACCAAGGGCGCTGAAATTGATTAACTTGCTGATTTCAAATTTATTTCAAACCATTTCAAACCAATAGGGAAAATTTGCATGGCTACGAACAAGAATGTCGTCGATGAAAAGGATGTCGTCGAGGTAGCGGCACCGCAGGATCTCGGTCGTCGCAAGTTTCTCAACACGGCGGCGCTGACCGGCCTGGCTGGGGCGACGCTTTCCGTGGGGCTGGCTTCCTGCAAGCAGGAAACCGCGCCGGCACCGGCCGCACCCGCTGCTCCGGCGGCGGCACCCAAGGCCGCGGCACATGGCGGTGAAATGTCGGCTGAACGTGCGCCGGGCCAGCTGGACGACTACTACGGCCTGTGGTCGGGTGGTCATTCGGGCGAAATGCGTGTGTATGGCCTGCCTTCCGGTCGTGAATTGAAGCGTATTCCGGTGTTCAATCCGGACTTGCTGACGGGCTGGGGTATCACCAACGAATCGAAGAAAATTCTCGGCACCCGTCCGGATGGCAACCTCAAATACCATACCGGCGATACCCACCACGTCCATGCTTCCTACAAAGACGGAACCTACGACGGCAAGTACGCCTGGGTGAATGACAAGATTCACAGCCGTCTGGCGCGTGTTCGTCTCGATACCTTCGAGTGCGACAAGATCACCGAATTGCCCAATGTCCAGGGTTTCCATGGCATTTTCCCGGATAAGCGCGATCCGGTTGACGCAGAGAAGAATTTCACGACCCGCGTGTTCTGTGGTTCGGAATTCCATATTCCATTGCCCAATGATGGCCGTGATATGGATGATCCTTCCAAGTATGCCGCGCTGTTTACCTGCGTGGATTCCGAGACCATGGAAGTGCGCTGGCAGTGCCGGGTGAGCGGCAACATGGATCTGTGCGCTACATCCTATGACGGCAAGCTGGCCGCCTGCAACCAGTACAACACTGAAAACGGCGCGCATTTCGAAGACATGATGTCGGCCGAGCGCGACGCTTGCGTGTTCTTCAACGTGGCGCGTATCGAACAGGCCGTCAAGGATGGCAAGTTCAAGACCTACGGTGCGTCCAAGGTGCCGGTGGTCGATGGCACCAAGGAAGCCAATCAGGACCCGAAGACGGCATTGACGGCTTATGTGACCGTGCCGAAGAATCCGCACGGTGTGAATGCCAGCCCGGACGGCAAGTATTTCATCTGTGCCGGCAAGCTCTCACCCACCGCCACGGTGATCGAGCTGGCGTCCGTGCTGAAGTGGTTTGACGGTGAATTGCCCAAGCTGGACGATGCCATTGTTGCCGAAGTCGAGATTGGCCTGGGCCCTCTGCACACGGCCTTCGACGGTCGCGGCAATGCCTTCACCACGCTGTTCCTCGATAGCCAGATGGTCAAGTGGAACGTCGATGCCGCCATCAAGTTCCACAAGGGCGACAAGAACGCCAAGTATGTCGTTGATCGCCTCGATGTGACCTATCAGCCGGGCCACACCAATGCTTCCATGTCGGAAACGAAGGAAGCCGATGGCAAGTGGCTGGGCGTGGGTAACAAGTTCTCCAAGGACCGTTTCCTGCCCGTCGGCCCGCTGCATTGCGAATGTGAGCAGCTGATCGACATCACCGGCGAGAAGATGCGCCTGGTGGCCGATCACACCGCCTGGGGTGAGCCGCACGACTTCATTATCGTCAAGCGCGATGTCTTCAAGCCCAAGCAGGTTTATGAATTGGCCGATTTCCCGGTTCGCACGGAAAACATGGCGGATAGCCGTGTCGAGCGCAAGGGCAACAAGGTGACTGTTTACATGGCTTCGCAAGCACCGATGTATAGCTTGCGTGAGTTCAAGGTCAAGAAGGGCGACGAAGTCACGCTGTATCTGACCAACCTCGACAAGGTGGAGGATCTGACCCACGGCTTTGCGCTGCCGCAGCATGACATCAACTTCATCGTTAGCCCGGGTGAAACCAAGTCCGTGACTTTCAAGGCCGACAAGCTGGGCGTGTATTGGTACTACTGCACGCATTTCTGCCATGCCTTGCACCTTGAAATGCGCGGTCGCATGATCGTCGAGAAATAAGCACACGGTAAAAACGATTCTGTTCGATGATCCGGGCGATGGCCCGGTCATCCTGGTCGAGGTGAGTTGGGGGGACGCAAGTCCCCCCCGTTTTTTTTGTGGTGATGATTTCCTTGTTTGCGTGATTGGTATTGCGGTGTCACAGCATTGTCGGATTTCAGATTCCTGGCGGATTTTTTGGCAGTGTTTGATGCAGCGCAAGGTGGTTGGTGTATTAGTGAATGATAATGTTCGTCTCTTGTGGCATGAGGCGTGAAGGAGGCGGTATGAGCAGGATTCCATCGTTGCAGTGGTCGCGATCCTTGATACTCCTGAAATCCCTGTTGTGCGGGGTTCTGGTGTTGTTCGGGCTCTTTGGGGCAGCCCCCTCTTTCGCAGACGCTTATGAGGTGCACCTGCCGCCTCAGCTGACCACGGAGCCGGACATGTGCGCCTATGCGCCCTGCCAGGACGTGCTGCCCGGAGCGGACAGTTTTTCGGTGCGCAAGGGGCGTCCCGCCTATGTCGAGGCCTACAAGACGGAGGGGGGGCAGAAAAAGCTGCTGGGCTATGTGTTTTTATCGACCGATATCGTCGACATTCCGGCCTATTCCGGCAAGCCGGTGGTGACGCTGATCGGCATGGATACCCAGGGTCGGTTCACCGGAGCGAAGATCCTCAAGCATTCCGAGCCCATCTTGCTGCTGGGGATTCCGGAGTCCAAGCTGATTGCCTTCATCCAGCAATACGTCGGCAAGTTTGTCGGTGACAAGGTTGAGATCGGCAAGTCCCATGCCGATCAGGGCGTGGTCGGCATGGATGCCATCAGTGGCGCGACGGTGACGGTGATCGCCCAAAATCAGGTAATGATGCGCTCCGCCCTGGAAGTTGCCAAGCAGGTAGGCATCGTCAAGCCCAAGATCCGGCCACAGGCGAAATTCACGCCGCTGGACGAACGTCTGAGCTGGGATGCGCTGGTCAAGGAAGGCAGCATCCAGCGCATGACTTTGCGTACTACCGATGTTGGTCTGCCCCCTTCGGCCAAGCCTTATGTCGACATGAGCTTTGGTTATCTGAATGTGCCGACGGTGGGCAAGAGCATTCTGGGTGAGCTGGCCTACCGCAACCTCATGGCGCGCCTGAAGCCTGGCGAACATGCCATTTTCATCATTTCGGATGGTGTTGAGTCCTTCAAGGGCTCCGGTTTCGTGCGTGGCGGGATCTACGATCGGGTGCAGGTCAGCCAGGAAGGCGATGTCACCACCTTCCGTGATCTGGATTACCTCAATCTGTATGGCATCGAGGCCGTGGGTGCGCCGGCCTATCGCGAATCGGCCATCTTCATCATCCGCAATGCAAGTTTCTCGGCGGCCTATCCGTGGGATCTGGTGTTCCTTGGCAACAAGATGGACCCAGACACCGGGGCGCGGACGTTTGCCAGTTTCGAGCAGGAACACTGGTTGCCGGCGCGTTATCTTGAAGGAGGGCGGCCGCAGGTGCAGCGCCCGGATGCCACCTGGCTGAAAGTCTGGAAGAGCCGGCCGGTCGAGATTGCGCTGTTCATCCTGCTGCTGCTGTCGGCGGGTGGTGTTTATGCCTGCCGTGACATGCTCGTGCGCCGCTCCGAGCGCCGGGACAAACGCTGGGTGTCCATTCCCAAATACAGCCTGTGGGTGGTGAGTATCTGTTTTGCCGGTTTCTATCTGATGGCGCAACCCTCCATCACCCAGGTGCTGACCTGGTTCCATTCCGTCCTCTTTCAATGGGAGTGGGGTCTGTTCCTCTCCGACCCCTTCATTTTCCTGTTCTGGGTTTTCATCATCGTCACCACCTTCTTCTGGGGGCGGGGCATGTTCTGCGGCTGGCTGTGTCCTTATGGCTCGTTGAGTGAAATCATTTTCAAGATTACCGGCAAGATCGGCCTGGCACGTTTCCAGACCCAGCTGCCCGATGTCTGGCATGACCGGCTGAAATGGCTCAAGTACGCCATTTTCCTCGGTCTGCTGTTCGTCTCTTTCTATTCGATGGGACTGGCCGAGCAACTCGCTGAGGTTGAGCCGTTCAAGACCACCTTCCTGGTGGGTGTGTGGAATCGCTCCTGGCCGTTTGTGACCTACTTTGCTGTGCTGTTCGTGCTCTCGATGTTCATCGAGCGGCCGTTCTGTAAATACCTCTGCCCGCTCGGGGCCAGTCTGGCGATTCCTTCGACCTTCCGCTGGTGGGGGCTGAAGCGCAAGGCAGAATGCGGGCCGTGCAAGGCCTGTGCGGTGGGCTGTGGCTCGCAGGCCATCGCTGCCACGGGCAGTATCGACCAGCGCGAGTGTCTGCTGTGCCTCGACTGCATGGTGATGTACTACGACGAACATGCCTGCCCGCCGCTTTCCAAGGAACGCAAGGCGCGTGAGAAGGCCGGCCAGCCGTTGACCAAGGTGGGCGCGGATGGCTATTACATTCCCATCCATCCCGTTGCGGCGGCTGCTCCAGCCCCGGCGGCTTCGCAACCAACCGGAATACTGGCCTGGCTCACTCGTGAAGCCATCGACCATCTCTTCCCCTGGACGCGCGAGGGGGTGAAAAACCGCAATGTCGCCATCAAGGCGCTGGCGGCTGCGGCGACGATGCTGATGACCTGGCTGTGGCTGCTGGGTGCGGCCGGCAAGCTGGGCACGGGCATCATCCTCGGCTGGTGGCTGGCATGGAGCGTCTATGAAATCATCGAACGCATGCACTGCAAGCCTTACGTCAAGGAAGGCCCGTGGTGGGGACGCACGCTGCGCCCGGCACGCTGGCCAGACATGATGGCTTACGTCGGCATGAAAAACCTGCTGATCGGGGTGGCCTTGTTCCTGTTGATGAAGGCCGTCGGTGTGCTCGATTTCCTGCAGGGGCTGCCTGGGTTGAAGGGGCTGTATTGATGTGCATTGCCGGACGGGGTGGAGGCTTCTGGCTCAGGACTACCCTGTGGCTGGTTCTGTGGCTGGCTGGTGCTGGCCTGCCACTGGCCGCGGTTGCAGCGGAATGGACGGTGGCGGCCGGGCAATCCATCGCCGCTGCCATCCACAAGGCACAGCCAGGCGATACCCTGCTCATCGCGCCGGGGCGGTTCGTGGAAAATCTTCTCATCGACAAACCCCTGACGCTGCGCGGGATGACAGCGCAGCGGCCAACCATCGACGGCGGGGGCAAGGGGGATGTCATCCGCCTCACGGCCACGGATGTCACGCTGGAAAACCTGATCGTGACAAACTCGGGGGATGACCTGTTTGCCCAGAATGCCGGCATCTACATCCCGCCCGGGGCGCATCGCGCCAAGGTACGCCATTGCGCCATTGCCTACACCCTGTTTGGGCTGTGGATCGAAAAGGCCAATGATGTCGAGGTGAGCGACAACAACATCACCGGCATGCGCGATCATGCCTCGCCGCAGCGCGGCAACGGGGTTCAGCTCTACAACACCCGGGGTGCCCGCATCCTCAATAACGACATCAGCTTCACGCGCGATGCGCTCTACGTCGATGTCTCCCATCATGCCCTGTTCCAGAACAACCGGCTGCACCATGCGCGTTACGGCACGCATTACATGAATTCCTATTTCAACCTCTGGGAAGGCAACGAGACCTTCTACAACCGTGGTGGGTTGGCACTGATGGAAGTGCGTAACCAGCATGTCCGCAACAACCGCGCCTGGGGTAATTCCGACCACGGCATCATGCTGCGCACCCTGCAGGATTCGACGATCGAAAACAATATCGTCGCCGGCAATCAGCGCGGCTTCTTCATCTATGACGCCGAGTTCAATACTCTGCGCGGTAATCTGGTGATCGATAACCATGTCGGCGTCCACCTCTGGGCGGGCTCGACGCGCAATCAGGTCGAGGAAAACGACTTCATCGCCAACCGCGAGCAGGTGCGCTACGTCGGCGCAAAGGACGAGCCATGGGGGGTGAAGCAGGGCAATTACTGGAGCAATTACTTGGGTTGGGACCGCAATGCGGATGGCATCGGTGATGTGCCTTATGAAGCCAACGACATGGTTGATCGCCTTTCCTGGCGGTTTCCCATGATGAAGCTCCTGATGAGCAGTCCGGCCTTGCAGTCCCTGCGCCTGATTGCCCGTCAGTTCCCGTTGCTGCGTGCGTCCAGCGTGGTCGACCCGAAGCCGCACATGCGGCCGTTTCACAATAACTGGAGAGAGTGGATTGGCAAGCGGTTTGATTAGCGTCCGTCAGGGGCGCAAATATTTTGGCGACATCCAGGCCGTCGATGGTGTCGATCTCGACATCCAGGCCGGTGAGATTTTCGGTCTCATTGGTCACAACGGCGCGGGCAAGAGCACACTCTTCAAGATGCTGCTCGGGCTGTTGCCCGTCACCTCGGGCGAGATCCACATCCATGGCCAGGCCGTGACCGGTGCGGGCTTCCGGGAAGTGCGCCGGCAGATTGGCTATCTCCCCGAAAATGTGGTGCTCTATGACAACCTGAGCGGGCTGGAAACACTGCATTTCTTTGCCGACCTCAAAGGGGTGGATCGTGCCCAGGCCGCCTCTCTGCTGGAAAAGGTGGGTCTGACCCATGCCGCCGGCCGGCGGGTGCGCGGCTATTCGAAAGGAATGCGCCAGCGGCTGGGCTTTGCCCAGGCTTTGCTCGGGCAGCCAAAGCTGCTGTTTCTCGACGAGCCGACCAATGGTCTCGATCCGGAAGGCATCCGCGAGTTCTACCGCATCCTGAACGAGCTGAAGGCAGAAGGCACGACCATCGTTATCACTTCGCATATCCTGGCGGAAATCCAGGAGCGGGTAGATCGTCTGGCCATCCTCAAGCTGGGCAAGGTGCAGGCGTTGGGCACCCTGCAATCCCTGCGCGAACAGAATGACCTGCCGTTGCAGATCACGGTTCATCTGGCCGACGACACCGTCGACCATCTGCGGGCAGCCCTGGGAGGGCTGGCCACGGCCGGGGTGCAAGTGGTCGATGAACAGGTGCGTCTGCAGTGTCGCCGTCAGGACAAGATGGCAGTTTTGCAGGCACTGGCGGCACTCGACGGGCAGGTACTCGATGTGCACGTGCGTGAGCCTTCTCTGGAAGATGTGTTTCTCGGCTATGCCGGCTAGAAAGGGATGATGGTGAAGTCAATCGAATTCAGGCAGATCGGCATCATTGCCGGCAAGGAGTTCTGGGATCGCATTCGCAATCGCTGGGTGCTGGCCGTGGCTGTGGTGTTTACCGCGCTGGCTTTGGTGATTGCCTATTTCGGCGCGGCTCAACAGGGCAGCGTGGGCTTTCGTAGCGTCGAGCTGACCATTGCCAGTCTGGTCAGCCTGGTGATTTATCTCGTGCCGCTGATCGCGCTGATTCTTGGCTTCGATGCCATTGTCGGCGAGCGTGAGCGTGGTTCGCTTGATTTGCTGCTGTCCATGCCGATCACCCGCGTCGAGCTGCTGCTGGGCAAGTTCCTCGGTCTGGCGGCTGCCCTTTCGTTTTCGACGGTGGCCGGTTTTGGTGCGGCTGGCGTGGTGCTGGCATCCAGCATGTCGCTGAATGCCCTGTTCCACTATTTCGGCTTCATCCTCAGTTCCATCCTGCTGGGCATGTCCTTCCTCAGCCTGGCCGTTTCCGTCTCGGTCATGGCCAGCGATCGCACCAGTGCCAGCGGCATCGCCATTGCCCTGTGGTTCCTCTTCGTGCTGGTGTTCGACCTGCTGTTGCTGGGCATCCTCGTTGCCACGGGCGGTGAAATGGGCACACTGGCGGGGCAGCTGTTCCCTTACCTGCTGTTCCTCAACCCGGCCGATGTTTTCCGTATTCTCAATGTGTTCACGCTGGACGAGGTGCGTACCCTGTATGGTCTGGCGACCGTCCTGCCCGAGCATCTGTCCAATCCCTGGCTGCTGACCGGCGTGATGGGCCTGTGGATCGCGGCGCCTCTTTCTTTTGCTGCCTGGAGATTCAAATGATGCGGACAAGAACATTTGTGCTCGTTACTGGCACCCTGTTGTTGATGCTCTCGGGCTGTGCTCAGAAGGAACAGGCACCCGCGGCACCGCTGGAGATCAGCCAGGGGACATCCTGCAGCCTGGATGGCATGCTGCTGGCTGATTTTCCGGGGCCCAAGGCGCAGATTCAGTACGCCCAGGGGCCGGCCGATTTTTTCTGTGACACGGTCGAGATGTTCTCCATCTACCTGCGCCCCGAGCAGCAAAAGCGCGTCCGTGCGCTGTATGTGCAAGACATGGGCAAGGCTGACTGGCAACATCCGCAAGGGCACTGGATCGATGCCAGGACCGCGTTTTACGTTCAGGGCAGCAAGCTGAAAGGCTCGATGGGGGCGACCTTCGTTTCCTTTGCCGAAGAAGCCGCGGCCAAGGCCTTCATCGAGAAGAATGGCGGCAAGCTCTATCGCTTCAACGACATCACGCCGGACATGGCCGCACTCGACGGCGGCGCGCTTCACGATCAGAGGATGTAAGCCGATGGCGGATTTTTTTGATGGCATGGATTTCGAGGATGTCGGACAGATGGAGCAGCTCTCGCGGCTGATGTTCGAGTTTCGCAGGAGCCGGGATGGCCTGCTCAAGCAGTATGGGGTGGCCGATGCGGCCGCCTTGCTGGAAAAAATCCGCCAAGGCCAGGTGGATGAGCATCCGGCCTATGAGCACTATCTTTCCTTGAATATCCTCGATGACATGCGCGAAGCCTTGCGTGTCGAGCTCAAGGACTTTCTACCCAAGGTGAGGCCGGCATGAGTCTGCATCTCGAACTGAAGGCGCAGATCGAAGCCCGTTACGGTGCGCAGTTGCCTGCCGGTGTCGCGCTGAAGCAGGATGCCTTGCTCCTGCAGTTCGAAAACGGGCTGGTGATGGAATTACGCTTTGCTTCGGCACAGGAATATGTCCTCGGCTGGTTGTGGGGCGATGCCGAATTGCGTATCGACACCGCACCGCTGCATCCTGGTCTGAACAGTTACCCCAATCACCTGCACGATGAGGAAGGACGGGTACGCGAGGATCCCCTGACGCGGCCGGGTGCAGCACCCTGGGACAATGTCTGCCGGCTCATCGATGCCGTGCTTGCCGATCCTCTGCTGTCTTCTTGAGCGCCTGTGTCTGCTGGAGTCTGCCATGAACCGATCCCTTGTCTTGTCATTTCTTCGCGCTTGCCCTGTCCTGTCCGTTCTGGCGGCAGCCCTGCTGCTGCCTCTTCCTGCGGTAGCCCAGGTGCCAGAGGTTGCGGTGGCGCAGGCCGTAGCGCGCGAGACGCGCTGCCCGGTGTGTGGCATGTATCCGGCGCGTTACCCGAAATGGATGGCTCAGGTAGCCTTTTCCGACCGCACGACTCTGGCGTTCGATTCGCCACTCGATTTGTTCCGTTTCCTTGGCAACATGGCGAAATACGACCGCCGGCACAGCCGGGCTGATGTCGCTGCCATCTTTTTGAGCGACCATGCCCGGGGTGGCTGGATCGAGGCCAGGCGTGCCTTTCTCGTCGTCGGCTCTACGGCGCGTGGTCCGATGAACAATGCTGATCTACCGGCTTTTGGCAGCCGGGAGGCGGCAGAAGCGTTTGTAAAGTCCAGTGGCGGCAAGGTGCTGGCTTTCGACCAGGTAACGCCGACGCCGGAGGGATTGAAGGCGCTGGAAGCATTGGCAATACCGGAAACACCGGAAATACCAGCTGTGCCGGCGGGAGCAAGGGTGAGTAAAGCCCCATCCGGGTCGGAGCACGACCATCCGGGGCATCAGGCACATGAGGGACATTGAGCCTCATTGAGCGCCATCGGGCTGCATCACCCTCATGATCGTTATGAGGCAACCGGCTGCCTTGTGCCGTTTTATGCGGTTTTCTGCAGCCCTAGCGCAGCAACGGCAGCGACCCGTGCCTGATGCACCTGGTCGTGGATTTGTTTGGGCTGGCCGTTGTCCTGGCAGCGTGCTGCAATGGCCCCTGCATCGACCTGCGCCATCGCTTTCTGGGCTTGCAGCCACATCTGCATTTGCGGGTAGGGTTTCTCGGTAAAGCCGCGCCGGCCGCGGTAGTCGGCTTCACAGGCATCCAGAATGGCGGTGAAGCGCTCGGGGCGACGCAGGGCATCGCAACGCTCCAGGAGATTGGCCATGGTTTCTGGCCGCAGCTGCTCGGCACGGTGGATGTCACCGTGGTATTGCGCCACCAGCAGCGCCAGATCACGGCACTCCGAGGGTACCCGCAGGCGGGAGCATAGAGGTGAGAGCAACCGCACGCTGGCGGCTTCATGGCCGATGTGGCGGGGCAGGATGTCAGCCGGCGTCAGCGCCTTGCCGAGATCGTGCGTCAGGGCGGCAAAGCAGGCCGGCAGCGACAGACCCAGGCTGGCGGCCATGTCGACTACCATCATGATGTGCACGCCGGTGTCTACTTCTGGGTGGTAATCGGCCCGCTGCGGGACGCCGAACAGGGCATCTACCTCGGGCAGCAGGCGTTGCAGGGCACCACAGGCGCGCAGGTTGAGGAACATCCGCGAAGGCCGTTTTTCCATGAGGCCCCGGGCAAGCTCGTTCCAGACCCGTTCTGGCACCAGATGATCGACTTCACCCTCTTCCACCATGCGGCACATCAGTTCCATCGTTTCCTTGGCCACGGTGAAATCGTCGAAACGGGCGGAAAAGCGGGCAACGCGCAGGATGCGGACCGGGTCTTCGACAAAGGCCGGCGAGACATGGCGCAGGATACGGCGCGACAGGTCATTGCGGCCACCATAGGGGTCGACCAGCGTGCCTTTCGTGCTACGTGCTATGGCATTGATGGTCAGGTCACGGCGGGCGAGGTCTTCTTCGAGTGTGACTTCCGGTGCGGCATGGAAGGTGAAGCCGTGATAACCCGGGGCGGTTTTGCGCTCGGTGCGTGCCAGCGCATATTCCTCGCGCGTCTGGGGGTGCAGGAAGACCGGGAAATCACTGCCGACGGGCTTGAAACCCAAGGTCAGCATCTGTTCTGCCGTCGCACCGACCACGACATGATCGCGATCAACTACCGGCAGGCCCAACAATTGGTCACGTACCGCGCCACCGACAATATAAGTTTCCATGCCGGTAATTATCCCATGCTCATGGTAGGTCGGCAATTTTGCCGGTGGCTGGAGTGCTGGCTGCCGGCGTTGCCGCACCACCGCCGATCATCCCCAGCCGGGCCTTGAGCGATTGTGGGGCACCCTCGAACTGGGCGGCGTAATAGACGGCATTGCTCATTACCTTTTTGACGTAGTCGCGTGTTTCGTCGAAAGGGATAGTCTCGGCGTAGATGGCGCCTTCCAGTGGCTGGTCGCCGCGCCAACGGCGGGCACGCCCCGGGCCGGCGTTGTAGGCCGCCGAGGCCAGCACCGGGTGCTGGTCGAGATCGCTCAATACCATCTGCAGGTAATGCGTCCCCAGCGCCACATTGGTGTCCATCAGCGTCACGTCCGAAGGATGGAAATTTGTCATACCGATTTTTTTGGCCACCCAGGCGGCGGTTTTGGGCATCAGCTGCATCAGCCCCTTGGCACCCACGCCGGACTGGGCGTTCATCACGAAACGGCTTTCCTGACGCATCAGGCCATAGACCCAGCCGGCATCCAGTGCCATCTGCCGCGTTTGTGGCAGGACGTTGTCGCGGAAGGGCGTGAGGTAGCGCAGGCTGTAGTCGTGGAGTGCCTGTGTGCGCTCGGCGCTGTAGATGGCACGGTCGAAAATCTCGTTGCTCTGGGCCAGATGGGCGGCGGCCAGCAGCAGGCGGTCGTTCATGCCGCGCAGTGCCCAGTTCCACTCACGCACGCCCTCAGGACGCATGCCCAGCCGGAACAGTGCCAGTGCCCGACGCAGCCCGGCCTGGTTGCGGACGGCAGCCAGTTCCTCGGCGCTGGGTGGTTGCGGGCGCGGTGGCAGGGTAATGCGCCGGCCGAGTTCCTCATCCGCCAGATTGCCGTAAAAGCTCGGCTGGCCAGCAATTTTCAGAAACAGGGTGCGCGCTTCCTCACCTTGTCCCTGTTCTGCCCGTGCCCGCCCAAGCCAGTAGATCCAGTCTGCCTGGGTCGCCAGTGCAGGAGGCAGTTGATCGATGGCTTTTTGCACTCTTGGCCAGTCGTGGGCTCGCAAGGCGGCGCGAATTTGCCAGGCACGTTGCTCTTCGGACAGGCTGCTGCCCTTGTCGCGGTTGGCCAAGGCATACCAGTCCAGCGCCTCGGGCTGATGGCGCAAGGCGGCTTGCCAGGCCAACTGCCCCCAAGCATAGGCGCGTTCCTCGTCGGAGAATTTTTTACCCAGGGCACGCAGGCGGGCAGCGGCGCTGGTCAGGTCGCTGCGGCTCAGGCGCTGCAAGGCAAACAACAGCAATTCGCGCCCCTGCCGTGTCGTGATGTTGTGTGCGCTGGCTGATTTGTCGAGATAACGCAGCGGCTTGTCGGCAATCTGTTCGAGGGTCTTGATAGCAGGAAACGTGTTTCCGGGCAGGTAATCTGCAGTGCGCTGGACACCCTGGTAACGCCTGTTTTCAAGCAGGCGGCGCAGGCGCAGCCAGACATCATCGACATTCAGGCTGCCCTGGCGGACGAGATTGTCCATCAGTGGCATGCAGCTTTCCGGCAGGTCGAGGATGGAGAACCACAGGTTACGAGCCTCTGCCAGCGTGGCTGTGGCACTTTCCGGCTGGGCCGCCAGACGTGCTTGCAAGGCATAGCATTGCAGCTCCGTATCTGGCTGGCGCAGTGCTGCGTATCCGTATTCGCTGGTGTAGGCCGCCCATTGGCGTTTTTTGCCCTGTGCTTTCAGCCAGTCGCCGCGCAACCGCTCGGCCAGATAGCTGTCATTTTGCCGTTTGAGAAAGTCGCTGATGGTGCCGTCATCGAGCTCGTCGATGCGTTGGCGCAGCCGCCAGTATTCAATCCAGGGATCCAGTGTCTGAGCCTCGCCGCGTACCCCTGCGGCCTGGGCTGCGCTGTATTGGGCTTCGAGCCGGGCACGGTCACCCGTGCGGAAGGCTTCGCGTGCTGCCAGAAAGCGCTCATCTCCCGGGGCGGCCAGGGTAAGGGTTGGCAGCAAGGTGAGCAGAAAAATGCAGACCCGGATTTTCATGGTTATAGTAGTGCGACGAATGACCCCGAGAATGATACATGAGCGCCCGCACTACCGCGCCCTTACTGCCAGAACAGGCTGATCGCCAAAGTGCGCGGAGGGCCTTGCGCAGCGACCGGCTGGCTGCGCGGGCTGCCTTGACGGCTGAGGAACATGCGCAACGCTCGCAGCAGTTGGAGAGTCATCTGGCCGGCTTTTTGGCAGCGCATTGGGATTCGGTACAGGTCATCGGCTTTTACTGGCCATACCGTGCCGAATTCGATGTCCGGCCGTTGATGACCCGTCTGTTTGAACGTCAGGAAGGACGCTGTTTTTGCCTGCCGGTGGTCATCGCTCCGGGGCAGCCCTTGCGCTATCGTGCCTGGCAGCCGCAGTGCGCCTTGCAGTGTGACCGTCATGGCATTGCCACACCGGTCAATGGCGCGTGGCATACTCCTGATTTGCTGCTGATCCCCGTCAATGCCTTCGATGATCAGGGTTACCGTCTGGGCTACGGAGCTGGTTACTTCGACCGCACCCTGGCCTGCTTGCACCCTGCGCCGCGCACCCTGGGCATCGGCTTCGAGCTGGCGCACGTGGCCAGCATCCTGCCAGAAGCCCATGATCAGCCGCTGGATGCCGTCATCACCGAGTGCGGCACTACCCACTACTCCGGGCGCTTCACGACAATATAAAAACGGGGTCAGACCACGATTTCTGCGGCTTTCGCAAGTCTAGCGCCGCAGCTGGCGGCCAATGACAGTGTGGCATCAGGCGATCCACCGTGAGCGTCAGTCGTGGGTCGCTGGCTGCAGGTCATGGTGCTGGAAAATGTGGAAAAACGTGGTCTGACCCCGTTTTTTGGGTTTGTTATACTGCCCGGCTTGGGGAGAGGTTGGGGTTGGGTATTGCATGTTCGAGCAGTTCAGGGTCTGGTATGAGCAGCGTCACGCGTATGCCCGTGACTGGCAGGCGCGGCACGAGGGTGGGGGCGAGGTGGTGGCGACGATGTGCACCTACGTTCCCGAGGAGGTGCTGCTGGCAGCTGGGATGTTGCCGGTGCGCGTGCTGGGGGCGCATCAGGTGCAGAATGTTGCCGAGCCGCACATCTTCGGCATGTTCTGCCCGTTCAGCCGCGATTCCCTGGCGCAGGGGCTGCTGGGGCGGTATGACTACTGTTCTGGCGTGGTACTGGCGCAGTCCTGCCTGCATTACCGGCAGACCTTCACGTCCTGGCGCGATCATGTCGGGACGGTGATGTGGGATTACTACTTGCCCATGCCGAACGAGGTGCAGTCGGTGTTTGCTCGCGCCCGGCATCGTCAGGAGGTTGCGGCATTCTGCCAGTTCATCGGCACGCGGCGCGGCACGGCGGTGACACGGCAGGCCTTGCAGCAGGCCATCGACACGATGAATGAAAATCGTCGCCTGTTGCACCAGTTGTTCGCCCTGCGTCGCTCGCCCGCGCCGCCGCTGTCGGGGACGGAAGCCCTGTATGTGTCGCTGACGGCACAATTCATCGACCGGACGGAACACAACGCAGCGATGCGCGGGTTGCTGGCAGCATTGCCGGCACGTTCACCGGCGGACAGACCTTCTGCCCGCAATATTCGTCTGATGACCATCGGTTCGGAGAATGATGATCCGGCGCTCATGGCCATGGTGGAGTCCCTGGGGGCAACGATTGTCATCGATGACCAGTGCTCGGGGACGCGCAATTTCTGGAACGAGGTTCGCCCGCATGAAGACCCGCTGGCGGCCATTGCCGACCGTTACTGTGCCCGGCCAGCTTGTCCGACCAAGGATTTTCCGGTGCATACGCGTTTTGCCCATGTTCTGGAACTGGCACGCAGCCACGGGGCGCAGGCGGCCATTTTCCTGCAGCAGAAATTCTGTGATCCGCATGAGGGCGATTACCCGGAGCTCAAGCGCCATCTCGAGCGGCACGGCATTCCCACGCTGTTTTTGGAGCTTGATGTGACCAATCCGCTGGGGCCGCTGCGCACCCGCATCGAAGCCTTTCTCGAAACCCTGAGCGAGGAGGATCTGTTTTGAGCTGGGCACGATCCCTTCGCCCGCGCTACCCGAGCGAACCCCTGCGCTGCTGGCCCAAGGCCAAGGAACTGCGCGAGCGTTATTACCGTGACTATGCCACGGCCAAGGAGCGGGGCGGCCTGCGCTGGGCGGGCTCAGCCTGGACGCTGGATGCCATCCCCAGCGCCCTGGGCCGGGATGTCTATCCGCTGACGGGGGAGCCTTATGCTGCCTCGATTGCCCATGACCGCCGCTTCAATCTCGAGTGTCAGAATGCCACGGAGGCAGCTGGCTTTGCTCGCGACCTGTGTTCCTACATGCGTACCTACTGGGGCTCCATTTACCTCAATAAATATCTCGATGGTCGGCCTTTCCCGAAGCCGGATTTCAATTTTCAGACGGTGATCTGCTGCTCCCATGCCAAGTGGTACCAGCAGGCGGCGCAGCTCGAGGGCACGCCGGCACGTTTCATCGATGTCTCGGTCGGGCCGTATCACGCGCTGACCGAGGAACGGTTGCAGTACGTCGTCGATCAGGCGCTGGAATCGGTCGAGTGGCTGGAGCAGGTGACGGGACGGCGTTTCGATGACACGCTGTTTGTCGAGGCGGTGCAAAACGAGATGCGCGCCACGGCGCTATGGGCGGAGATTTGCTGTCTCAACCGGGCACGCCCGGCACCGCTCGATGAAAAGACCATGTTTTCGCTGTACGTCATGGCTACGTTGCATAAGTCCTCGCGCTGGTGTGTCGAGTTTTATGAGGAGCTGCGCGACGAGGTGGCCGAGCGGGTGGCGCGCGGCATTGCCGCTGTGCCACAGGAGCGCTGCCGGCTGATTTCCGATACCCAGCCACCGTGGGCTTTCCTGAAGCTGTTTCGCTACCTCGAGGAATATGGCGCGGTGTCGGTTGGCTCGCTGTACACCTTCGGTCTCGAAGGTATCTGGGAGACGAAACCGGATGGTCGCTGGGGGCCACGTACCACGCCGATGGCGCGTGGCCTTGCCATGGACAGCCGGGAAGCGGTGATGCGCCTGTATTGCGACTGGAATCTCTCCAAGCCGCAGTGGCAGCATTTCTACGACCCGCGCCTGAAGACGGCGATGATGCAGACCATTGTGCGTGAATGGGATGTGCAAGGCGTCATCTTGCACCTCAACCGTGGCTGCGAGGGGTTGTCGCTGGGGGTCATGGAAAACCGCCGGGCGCTGGTCGAGGCCGGTATTCCGGTGATGAGCTATGAAGGCAACATGGGTGATGAGCGTGAGTTTGATGCGGAGCGCACCCGCAGCCGCATCGACGCTTTCATGGAAATGCTCGGCCTGGCACGGGATTTTGCATCGTGATCACGGCGGGCATCGACATGGGGGCGCGCAGCATCAAGGTGGTACTGCTGGAACATGCCCCGGCATCGGCGCCAGTGGTGCGTGTGTTGACCCGCCATCTGCTGTTCCCGGAATCGCTGGATCTGGCGGTGGCGGCGGAGCGGGCGTTTGACGGGGCATTGGCGCACACTGGTCTGACAGCGGATGCCCTGACGCGGGTGGTGGCGACGGGTGCAGCACGGGCACTGGTGTCGTTTGCCCAGGCCGAGGTGACTGAAATGACCGCCGCGGCGCGTGGGGCGTTCAGTCTGTTTCCGGCAGTGCGTACCGTGATCGATGTGGGTGCTGAGGAGGCGCGTGCTATCCGTCTGCAGGCCGATGGCCGGGTGGCGGATTTTGCCGCCAACGAGAAGTGTGCGGCGGGTGCGGGGGCATTTGCCGAGTCGATGGCGCGTGCCCTGCAGTGGTCGCTGGCCGACTTTGGTGTGGCGGCGCTGCGTTCGCAGCAGCTCATCCCGATGAATGCCCAATGCACGGTGTTTGCCGAATCGGAGGTGGTGTCGCTGATTCATGCTGCCACGCCGCGCGAGGACATTGCGCGTGCCGTGCTGGAGGCGGTGGCCAGCCGCATCTGCGCCATGGCACGGCGGGTGGGGATCGAAGAGGCCGTGGTGCTGGTGGGCGGCATGGCGCACACCCTGGGCTTCGTGCAGGCACTGCAGGATGCGTTGGCGGTCGGGCAGCTCCACCTGCCCGAAGCTCCGGAATATGTGGCCGCCCTGGGCGCGGCGTGGATCGCTGCGGAGCAGGTGGCGCGGAACGCCGAGCCTGCTTGAGCCCGCTTGAGCTTACTTGACCCGGCGCACCCGGGCACCGAGAGCACCGAGTTTTTCGTCGAGCCGTTCGTAGCCGCGATCGAGGTGGTAGATGCGCTCGATCAGGGTTTCGCCCTGCGCCACCAGGCCAGCGATGACCAGGCTGGCGGAGGCCCGCAGATCGGTGGCCATGACGGTCGCGCCTTGCAGTTGCGGGACACCCTTGACGACGGCGGTGTTGCCATCGATGCGGATGTCAGCCCCCAGGCGGATCAGTTCCACCGCGTGCATGAAGCGGTTTTCGAAGATGGTTTCGCGGATGATGGCGGCACCGTCGGCCACGCAGTTGAGCGCCATGAACTGCGCCTGCATGTCGGTTGGAAAGGCCGGGTAGGGGGAGGTGCGCAGGCTGACGGAGGCCAGACGCGGCGGCGCCTTGAGGGTGATGGCATGGCGCTCGGTCTGGATGTCGCAGCCGGCATCCATCAGCTTGTCGATGACGGCATCAAGGAAACTGGCGCTGGTGTTGGTCAGCCGCACTTCGCCGCCGCTGGCCGCCGCCGCACATAGGTAGGTGCCAGTTTCAATGCGGTCAGGCATGATGCGGTAGGTGGCGCCGTGCAGCGAGGCAACGCCACGAATGCGGATGACATCGCTGCCGGCACCGGAAATCTGTGCGCCCATGGCCACCAGGCAGTTGGCCAGATCGACGATCTCCGGCTCGCGGGCGGCGTTTTCGATGACCGTTTCACCTTCGGCCAGGCAGGCCGCCATCATCAGGTTTTCTGTGCCGGTGACGGTAACCATGTCGGTAAACAGGCGGGCACCTTTGAGGCGGGGCGAGCGGGCATGGACATAGCCATGCTCGACGGCGACCTCGGCCCCCATCGCTGTCAGCCCCTTGATGTGCTGGTCGACCGGCCGGGCACCGATGGCGCAGCCACCGGGCAGGGAAACCCGGGCTTCGCCACAGCGGGCAAGCAGCGGGCCGAGTACCAGGATGGAGGCACGCATGGTCTTGACCAGCTCGTAAGGTGCGACCGGGTTGTCGAGGCCACCGGCATCGAGCATGACGGTGAGCCCGGCGGATTTGTCCGACGAGGATTCACGCTTGATCTTGACGCCCATCTGTTCGAGCAGCTTCAGCATGGTGCCGATGTCGTTGAGCTCTGGCACGTTGGTGAGAATCAGCGGTTCACGCGTCAGCAAGGCGGCACAGAGCAGCGGCAGGGCGGCGTTTTTGGCACCGGAGATGGCGACCTCTCCCGTCAGCGGGTTGCCGCCTTCGATCAGCAGTTTGTCCATGGGTTTACTTCGCCTGCCATTCTTCGGGGGTCAGGGTCTGCATCGACAAGGCGTGCAGTTCGCCAGAGTCGAGCTTGTCGCGGATGGTTTGATAGACGCGTTGCTGGCGCTTGACGCGGCTCATGCCGGCAAACTCGGCGCTGACGATGACGGCGGCGAAATGATGACCGTCACCGTCCACTTCGAGGTGGGCGCAGGGCAGGCCGGCGGCGATCCAGGTCTGGATGTTTTTGGGGTCGAGCATGGGAAAACCTCGTGAATGTTGAAAATGTCGATGGGGCGGCAACCTCAGGCGCGCAGCTTGTAGCCACTTTTGAGCAGTGCCAGGGTCAGCGTGGTGAGCAGAACGAGGCACAGCGTGACGATGGCCAGGCTGTGCCAGGGTGAGATGTCGGAGACACCGAAAAAGCCGTAACGGAAGCCGTCTATCATATAGAAGACCGGGTTCCAGTGCGAGACGGCCTGCCAGAAGGGGGGCAGGCTGTGGATGGAATAGAACACGCCGGAGAGGAAGGTCAGCGGCATGATGAGGAAATTCTGGAAGGCGGCGAGCTGGTCGAATTTGTCGGCCCAGATGCCGGCGATGACACCGAGACTGGCGAGGATGAGACCGCCCAGCAGGGCAAAGACGAGGATCCACAGTGGCTCGGCAAAGCCGGGCGGGGAAAACCAGAAGGTCGCCAGCAGCACACCGACACCGACGGCCAGGCCACGCACCAGGGCCGCCAGGACATAGGCCAGGAAAAAGGCCGGGTAGGAGATGGGGGGCAGCAGGACAAAGACGATGCTGCCGGTGATTTTCGACTGGATCAGCGATGAGGAGGTGTTGGCGAAGGTGTTTTGCAGGATGGACATCATGACCAGGCCGGGAATCAGGAAGGCGGCATAGGGGATGCGGTCATAGACGCGGACATGGGCATCGAGGGTGTGAGAGAACACCAGCAGGTAGAGCACAGCGGTCATCGCCGGGGCACCAATGGTTTGCAGTGCCACTTTCCAGAAGCGCAGGATTTCCTTGTGGAACAGGGCGGCAAAGCCGGTCATGGGTGATGCTCCGGAATGGCGGCTGGATCATGGCTGCTTTGCATGAGATGTACGAACACGTCTTCGAGATCGGCACGGCCGATTTCCAGCTCGCTGAGCTGGCAGCCATGCTGGCGCAGGCTGGCCAGCAGCGGTTCGACTTCAGCGGGTGTCTCGAAGGGCAGGCACCAGCGGCCATTTTTATGCTCGGCACGCGCTTGCAGGCTTTCCGGCAGGGGGGCGCCGGCTTCCAGACGGAAATTCAGGACATGGGCGGCGTGGCTACGCAGCAGATTGTCCGTGCGATCGAGTGCTACGATGCGGCCGGCCTTGAGCATGGCCAGCCGTTCGCACAGCGATTCGGCTTCTTCGAGGTAATGAGTGGTCAGCACGATGGTGTGGCCATCGCGGTTGAGGCGCTGGATGAATTGCCAGAGAGTCTGGCGCAGGCCGACATCGACGCCGGCGGTGGGTTCATCGAGTACGATCACCGGTGGGCGATGTACCAGTGCCTGCGCTACCAGCACCCGCCGCTTCATGCCGCCGGAGAGCATGCGCATGTTGGCGTTGGCCTTGCTGGTGAGGTCGAGGTTTTCGAGGATTTCGTCGATCCAGGCATCGCGCTGCCGGCTGGCCGTGATGCCGAAGTAGCCGGCCTGGATGTTGAGTGTTTCACGCACGCTGAAGAATGGATCAAAGACCAGTTCCTGGGGTACGACTCCCAGCAGGCGGCGTGCCTGACGATAGTCGCGGACAACCTCCGCGCCCATCACTTCGATACGGCCGCTGTCGAGGCGTACGAGGCCGGCCAAGGCGGAAATGAGGGTGGTCTTGCCAGCGCCGTTAGGGCCTAGCAGACCAAAAAACTCACCTTGCTGCACTTCGAGGTCGATGCCGTCCAGCGCCGTCAATGTGCCATAGCGCTTGATGGCTTGCTGGATGCGGAGGGCGGGGGGCATGAGGTGGTGCCGGGAAGGTTGGCTGGGGCGTGTGTCGCCGGACGGCGCAGGCGGGGAGGCTGGCGTCTTACGTCTGGGTGTCGAGAGGTAGCAATTCGGTCACGCCGTAGAGTGCGGCCAGACTCAACAGGTCTTGCGGTGGACGGCTGATGCGGATCTGCCGGTTCAGGGCATTGGCCTGGCGCAGCCAGCCGAAGATGACGGCCAGGGCCGAGGAGTCGACGGCTGCGACGGCACTCAGGTCGAAGAGGGTGGTGTCGGCCTTCAGCAGACTGTTACCCGTGGTCAGCAAGTCCCGGGCTTGTGGCAGGGTCATGGCACCGCTGACTTCGATGGAGGTGCCGGTATCGTGCATCATTTCCGGTTGCTGCCCTTGTCGCTGCTGGCGTTTTTGGCTTGCAGCGCCTTGATCAGGCCGTCAATGCCGCCCTGGCGGATTTCGCTGGCGAAGAAGTCGCGGTAGTTGGTGACCAGACTGATGCCATCGACTTCGATGTCATACACTTTCCAGCTGGTCTGTTTTTCGAGGTAGTAATCGAGCGTAATGGGTTTGGCGCTGCCGGTGGAGTTGATCTGGGTGCGGACTTTGACATCGGTGTCGCCGGGCTTGGCCTTGAATGGACGGAAGGTGATGGTCTGGGACTTGTATTCGTTGAGCGCCTTGGAGTAGGTACGAACCAGCAGGGTGCGGAACTCATCGATCAGGCTTTTTTGTTGTGCGGCGGAGGCCTTGCTCCAGTCACGCGCCATCGCCAGCCGGGTCATGTGCTCGAAATTGAAGTGCGGCAACACCTTGGTTTCGACCAGAGTCATGGTTTTCTGGGTGTTGCCGGACTGGATGTCCTTGTCGCTGCGCACGACTTCCAGCACGTCATTGGTGACGTTCTTGATGAGCACGTCGGGGGTGACTTCCTGGGCGGTGCCAAGGCCGGGCAGCAGGGTAAGAAAGGTGATGAGCAGCAGATGAGCGAACTTCATGATGAGCGGAGGACGAGAAAAGAATGGAGGGGAGGTCAGGGAGTCGGGAGGCGGGCGAGGCGGGGCAGCTCGGGGGCGAGCAGCGCCGGTGCCCGGGATTGTGGTTGTGGCTGCGGCTGAGATGATGGTGCGGATTGCGGTACGGCTTCGAGCCGTTCGACATACAGGTTATCCGAACCGACGACTCGCTCCAGGCGGGTGCGGAAGGCGGGCGCTGCCGCCTGGGGTGGGCTGCTGCCGTCATCTTCGGGTTCACGCGGGGCATCACCGTCGTAGATCAGGCTGCGCCGGCGTTGCAGGTAGGCATCGCGGATGTAGGTGTAGCGGTCGAGGGCGGCTTCTTCGACGATCTTGTCGGTGGGCAGCATGGCAGCGCGCTGGTTGATGATGCGGGTAGCCGCCAGGGTGTTGCGGCTGCGGACATTGTCGATATGTGTCAATGGATCCGTGCCGAGATCTGCAATCAGGCCGGCACCGTCGCGCAGCGTGCTGGGGCCGAGCAGGGGCAGAACCAGGTAGGGGCCGGCATCCATGCCCCAGTGGCCGAAGGTCTGGCCGAAGTCTTCTTCGTGTTTTTCCAGCCCGAGATCAGTGGCGACATCGAAGATACCCAGTACGCCAACGGTCGTGTTGAGGGCGAAGCGGCCGACATCGCTGGCGGCTTCCGCAGGCTTGCCCTGCAACAAGTTGTTTACGGCAATGAAGACATCACCGAGGTTGCCGAAGAAATTGGTGACGCCCCGACGCACCGGGGATGGCAGCACGGTTTCATAGCCTTGGGCAACCGGCCGGATGATGACCTTGTCGATGCCATCGTTGAGATCGAACACGGCGCGGTTGACGCCTTCGAAGGGGTCACGCGGGTTGCGCAGGTTATTTGTGGTGGCGCAGCCGCACAGCAGACTCACCAGACTCACGGCCAGCGTGGTGGCAAGAAAGGCCTTGGCGCGGCCAGCGGATGAGGAGGAAGGTGGCAGGGATGGGAGGCTCATGGACGATACATCCGGATTACAGGTTACGGCTTGCTACTGCCTTCTTCGGCGGCCTTGTTGAACATGAACTGGCTGATGAGCTTTTCCAGCACGACAGCAGATTGTGTTTTCTTGATGGTGTCACCATCCTTCATCATGTCCGGGGATCCACCGATTTCCAGTCCGATGTATTGCTCTCCGAGCAGGCCGGAGGTGTTGATGGTGGCGATGGTTTCACGGTCAAACTGGTAGCGGCCGTCGATCTGCATGTCCACGACGGCCTGGTATTCGGCGGGATCGAGGTGGATGCCGGTGACACGGCCGATGACCACACCTGCACTCTTGACGGCACCCCGAATCTTGAGGCCGCCGATGTTATCAAATTTGGCCTCCAGACGGTAGGTGGGGCCGCTGCTGGCGGAGGACAGGTTGCCGACCTTGAGGGCCAGGAACAGCAAGGAGCCAAAGCCGATGGCAACGAAGAGGCCGACCCACAGGTCGATGGTGGCGCGGTTCATAGGATCAGACTCCCCGGAACATGAATGCAGTCAGGATGAAATCGGCGGCAAGAACCGCCAGGGATGAGGTAACGACGGTGCGGGTGGTGGCACCGGAGACGCCTTCGGCGGTCGGTTCGGCATCGTAGCCTTCAAACACGGCGATCCAGCTGATGAGGGTACCAAAGACGCAGCTTTTGATGAAGCCGTTGAGGATGTCTTCACGGAAATCGACCGAGGCCTGCATCTGTGCCCAGAAGGAGCCTTCATCGACGCCAATCAGCTTGACCCCGACCAGGTAGCCACCAAAGATGCCCATGGCCGAGAACAGCGCGGCCAGCAGCGGCATCGAGATCACGCCGGCCCAGTAACGTGGGGCGACGATGCGGGCAATGGGATTGACCGCCATCATTTCCATCGCCGAGAGCTGTTCGGTGGCTTTCATCAGGCCGATTTCGGCCGTGATGGCAGAACCGGCGCGGCTGGCAAAGAGCAAGGCGGCTACCACCGGCCCCAGCTCACGCACCAGCGACAAGGCGACCAGCACGCCCAGGGCATCACTGGCACCGAAGCGGATTAAGGTGTCGTAGCCTTGCAGGCCGAGCACCATACCGACGAACAGGCCGGAGACCAGGATGATGACCAGGCTCAGCACGCCGGTGAAATAGATTTCACGCAGGGTCAGGTGCAGGCGGCGCAGTGCCATGCCGGAGTGGGTCAGTAATGCCACCAGGAAGCGTGTGGCAAAGCCCAGCCGCCAGAGGCGACTGGTCAGGCCGTGACCCAGACGGGTCAGCAAGGCGGCAGGCCGGTCAAGCATGGCGAGCTTCCTGGAGGTGATGGGCGCGGGAGATGGGGGTCATGAGTGCTTCGCCATAGGCCGGTGCCGGATAGTGGAAGGGCACCGGGCCATCGGCCTCGCCCCAGATGAATTGGTGTACATAGGGCGTGGTGGCGGCCCTGATTTCTTGCGGGGTGCCTTCGGCGACGATGCGGCCGGCCGAGACGAAATAGACGTAATCGACGATCTTCAATGATTCCTGCACGTCATGGGTGACGATGATGGAGCTGGCACCGAGGGCATCATTGAGGCGGCGGATCAGGTCGCTGACCACCGCCAGCGAAATCGGGTCCAGCCCGGCAAACGGTTCGTCATACATCATCAGCATCGGGTCGAGAGCGATGGCGCGCGCCAGCGCTACCCGCCGTGCCATGCCACCGGACAGCTCGGCGGGCATCAGGTCATGTGCCCCACGCAGGCCGACGGATTGCAGCTTCATCATGACCAGATCGTGGATGAGTGCCTCCGGCAGGTCGGTGTGCTCGCGCATCTGGAAGGCTACGTTGTCATAGACTGACATGTCGGTAAACAGGGCACCAAACTGGAACAGCATGCCCATGCGCCGGCGCAGGGCGTAGAGTGCGTCGCTGTCGAGGCTGGATACTTCCTGGCCAGCCACCCACACTTGGCCACGGGTGGGTTTGAGCTGGCCACCGATCAGGCGCAGTGTAGTCGTCTTGCCGCAGCCACTACTGCCCATGATGGCCACCACCTTGCCGCGCGGTATGCGCAGGTTGATACCGCTTAGGATGGGCCGGCTGCCGTAGGCGAAGCTGACATCATCAAGCCGGATCAGGCAGTCATCATCGGTCGGTGGCGTCACGGTCACGCAGCTGTTCCGTCAGGAAGAAAAGGGGTGTAATTCTAACATCTTGCACGTCATGGTTGGTCATGCTGGGGTATCATCGACGGCTTTGTCGCAGCGGAATGGGTTGGGTGTCGTGAGTTTTTTGATGGATGAGCTGAAGAAGGCAGAGCAGCCACAGCGGATGAACCCTGCGGCCGGGCTCACGCTGCCTCATTCTCCCGTTGCCTCCCCTTCATTGCCGCCATCACCATCGCGGCTACCGCCAACCGTTCCAACCGTTGCCCCTCGTCCGGGGACGGCGGCAAGGCTGTCGTCGGCAGTGCGGTCGTTGTCACGATCCCTGGCCGGGATCGGGATGCGTTTGACAATAACAAACCGGGCAGGAATGCGGCGGGTTGCTGTGGGTACCGGCGGGTTGCTGTTGTTGCTGGTCGTAGCCGTAGCCGGGTTGCGGATGAAGGATCGTCCGGGCATGCCTGTGCCGGCTGCTGGTGCGTCGATGCCGCAAGAGCGCGGCGGCGGTGAGCCCACCCCCTTGCAGCGTGCCCAAGCGGCCTTGCAGGCGGGTGATGATCCGGCGGCGCAGGCGGCCTTCCGGCAGGTGTTGAGTGCCCAACCGGAAAATGCCGTTGCCTTGCGTGGGCTGGCGGTGGTCAATGCGCGTCTGGGGCTCGTGCCGGAGGCTGAGGCGGGGTATCTGAAACTGTTGCAGCAGGATGGCCAGGACTTGCAGGCGCAGGACGGCTTGATTGCTTTACAGGCGCAGGGGGCAGATGCAAGACAGACGGAAATCCGCCTGCAGGCCTTGCTGGCGGCGCACCCGGAATTTGTTTTTCTGAATTACGGACTGGGCAATCTTTACGTCAGCCTGGAGCGCTGGGAAGATGCCCAGCTGGCTTTCCTCAAAGCCTATCGGGCAGATCCGGAACATCCGGATTACCTGTTCAGCCTGGCCGTCAGTCTGGATTATCTGGGCAAAACGCCGATGGCGCAGCGCATGTACACCCTGGCATTGAAGGCGGCCGAAAAACGGCCGGCGCGCTTTGGCCGGTCTCAGGCGCGGGCGCGGCTGGCGGAACTGGAACGGGACGGGGAATGAGGGGAAGAGTGTAAGAGGACAGGAAAATAAAAAGCCCGCCATGAGAATCTGGCGGGCTTGTTGAAACAGACTGTCTGGCGTGTGCGTGTCGCTTACAGCGTGCGGCAGACGGTGTAGACCTGGGCATCGCTGTAAGCAGCGACGGAAGCCCCCGGTGCGGTGTTAGCACCAGCGGCTCCGACGGTGTTGCGGATGCTGCCGGTGTTGCCGACGCCATCATCGAGTTGGGTGTCGATCTGACGTGCCGACTTGCCTGGCACCTGGCTCAGGCAGACGGAGGTGCCGGTCATCCCGGTGGCACCGGCACCAACGCCGATCAGGCCGTTGAAGGCGTTGCGCGGCAGGGCGGCTATACCGATATCGGCTGGGTTGCCGCTGATGAAGCCGGCGGCCTTGAGTGCTTGCCAGAAGGGAACGCTTTCTCCGCCGGTGGCGAAAACCTGAGCCTGGGTGATGACCAGGGCACCATCATTGTTGCCGGCAGTGGTGACAGATGTCCAGCTACCACCCCGACCGGTCAGGGTAGCAATCGGGCCATCATCGCCGGGAATACGGCGGAAGCGGTCGACGTAGCTGTTATAGGCGGCAGAGACGCCGTTCATGTCGTTGATGGCGTTCTTGACCTTGGAGTTTTCGATCATTTCCTGGCCTTTCAAGACGCCGCCCAGCAGCAGGCCGATGATGACGAGGACGATGGCAATTTCGACGAGGGTAAAACCTGATTGGCGGGTGGGCAGGTGTTTCATGATGCGCTCCTTGAAAGGTGGAATGTGACGGCAGATCTTGCCGTGACGGTTTGATTTTCGGTCAGGATGCCGCAGGTCGGGAGTCAGGAAAATTTACGGGGTGTGCGGGGGACAGGTGTTTTGCGGTGCGATGGGGAACTGCAGGCGGAAGTCGAGGCCTTGTGCTGTTGCCGTGGCCAGCAGGTCACCGCCGGTTTCACGCAGGCTTTTGCGGGCCTGGTAGAGCCCCAGACCGAGGCCGCCGGGACGGCCGCTGGCAAAGGGCTCGAAGATTTTTTCGGCGGGCAGCGGCGGCAGGCCGGGCAGCCAGGGGCAGTGGAAGTGCAGTTCGCAGTGGTCGGTGTGCTGTCCGTCCGGCGGTGTGGTGTGAAGCTGCATGGTTGGGTGGTCGGTGGCGGTCTCGCGCCAGACTTTGGCCAGATTGTTGAACAGGTTGTCGAGGGCACGGGCCAGCAGGGCGGGGGCGACCTGGGCGCGGGCGTTGCCTTCGAGTGCGGGTTCGAGGCCGCACATCCGGGCGGCTTGCAGGATGGCCGGGCGCAGATCAACGGGATGGTGCGTCTCGTCCTGATGACGCTGGCCCAGGGCATCGAACAGGCGGCGGGCGCGTTCTTGCGCCAGTGGGGCGTTGTCACGCAGCCGGCGGGCGGCGGCGAGTAGTTCGTCGTCTTGCTGGCAGGCGGCGAAATCGCTACTGACCCAATCCACCCATTGTGCGAGATTGCGCATGTCATGTTGCAGGTAGAGCGAAAGATGGGCGCGCTCGGCCAGTGCGGCGGAGAGTGCTTCGCTGCGGGCATGCAGACGGGATTCGAGCAGGAGGATGAAAATGCGCGCCAGATGTTCGGCAAACAGGCGGGTTTCGCCGCGTGGAGCGGTGTGGTTCAAGGTCAGGGTCAGATGGGTATCTTCACCACTACGCAGCTCGAAGACCAGGGGGGAAGAATGTCCGCTGTCTGTTGCAGGTGCGCCGTGGTGGCCGGCCACCGGCTGGCCAAACCAGCGGCCTTGCCAGTGCAGCGTGTGCCAGCCGCTGTCGGCCAGAATGGGCCAGGCGGCGGCGGGAATGTCGAGCGGTTCGAGTGCCTGGTGGGTGAGTTTGAGCAGGCTGCGGATGCGCTGACGGTAGGCATGGGCCCGGCGGTTGAGATGCAGGCTGGTGATGAGCAGCACCAGCCCGGCGACGATCAGCAGCAGCGACAGGTTATGCAGGGCGCTGGATGCCATACTTCTTCAGGTAGTAGTACAGGTGTTCGCGTGCCATGCCGAGACGGCGGGCGGCTTCGGCGACGTTGTAGTCGCATTCGGTTAGTGTCCGGCGAACCAGCTGTTCTTCGGCGGCGGCAGCGGCTTCTTTCGGCCCTTCGTCGAGGCGGGCGGTCAGGTGCAGGCGGGTTTCACCGCTGGCCGCCAGCCGGGCTTCTTCACGCACGAACAGGCGGGCGCGTTGCAGAGCCTGTTGCAGGGTGTTCAGCGCGGCTGGCTTGATGAGGAAGTCGAAGGCACCGCGCCGCACGGCTTCCAGTGCGGCAGCATTTTCGTCCTGACCGGTGAGGACGATGATCTTGGCTTGTGGGATACGCAGCAGTAGTTCGTCGAGCAGCGCCAGCCCCTCGCTCATGACGGCCGGCTGGGGCGGCAGGCCGAGATCGAGCAGCACCAGTTCTGGCAACGGTGGCTCGGACAATAGGGCGAGTGCCTGGGGGCGGTCGTGCGCCAGACGTGGGTGGTAGCCTTGGGTCGTCAGGGCGGCGGCGAGATAACCGGCCAGCGCCCGGTCGTCTTCGACGATGAGCAGGGGGTGTGGCGATGAGTGGGTTGCGTGTGCTGCGTCAGTCGTCATCGTTGCTACGGGAAAAGCGCGTCAGGATGGGCAGGATGGCCAGGGCGAAACCGGCCAGCAGCAGGCCGAAACCAGCCGCCACGCGTAGCAGTACCCGGTCGCTGGGGGTGTCAGGGCTGACAGCCAGGCTGGCATAGCCGGCCAGCAGCAGAAGTACACCGATGACCTGCTGGGTGCGCTTGCGCCGTTCGCGCTGGCGCTTGATGCGGCTGCGGACGGCCAGGGCATCTTCTGTCAGGCTCATGGCAGGCGACCGGCCTGGATCATGCGGTTGAACAGGGTGGTGGGAGGTAGCCAGACCACCAGGTCGTCAAAGACACCGCCACCACCACCGACACCAACGGGCGGGTTGCTGACGGCGGTGGCTAGTGGATTGGTGTTGGTCAGTTCATTGGCCCCGGCGGGAGCGGCGTTGGCGGTGCCACTGCTGTTGATGGCACCGGAGCCATTTTTGCCGTGGGAAATCAGGACGGCGGGAATGGTGCTGGCCAGTGCCGTACCGGCGGCATCGTTGATGGTGATGCCGCCGGTGCTGGCCAGCGTGAAGCCAGCCGTGCTGTTAGAGAAGGTGTTGGTGACGGAATAGCGCAGACGGTTGCCCCAGGGATCGGCCTGGGCCATGCCGAGGGTGACCCAGGGGAAGTTGCCCTGCTGGACGACGCAGGCGCCGCCCACGGCACGATCTTCCTGGCCGTCATTGGCGGTGCCCGCGCCGCCACCGCCGGTCTTGTCCGGGCAGGGCAGATAGGGCTTGCCGGCACCATCGACATGGCTGGCGGCATAGCCGATCAGCGCTTCTCGGGCATCGTTGAGCATCAGGTTGGTGTCCTTGATGCGTTGCTGATCGCTTTGCACGCTCAACATGGATAGGCCTCCCCCCAGCAGCAAGGCCATGATGAGCAGCACGATGGCCATTTCGACGAGGGTGAAACCACGGGGCATGTTGGGGCGGGAAGACATCATTTGGGCAGCGATGATGGAGATCAGCTGGCAGCATAGCACCGTCATCACGGGTGTATGCGCTCCGTAAAACAATCCGTACACGTGACAAGCGGTAAAATACGCGCATGAATACCCACACTGCCAACACCGCACATACCGCATCTACCGGTACCACCATGGCTGCTGGTGTCACCAGCAGTATACCGTCCGCCCCGTCCGCCCCGCTTGCCCCGCGTGCCATCACGTCCTATCGCAAGTTCTGGGCACAGCGCTTTGGTACGGCACCCTTCCTGCCCATGTCGCGTGCCGAGATGGACCAGCTGGGTTGGGATTCTTGCGACATCATTCTGGTCACCGGCGATGTTTATATCGACCATCCGAGTTTTGGCATGGCGCTGATTGGCCGGCTGCTGGAGGCACAGGGTTTCCGTGTCGGCATCATCAGCCAGCCGGACTGGCGCTCGGCGGCAGCCTTCAAGACGCTGGGGCGGCCGAACCTGTTTTATGGCGTGACGGCCGGCAACATGGACTCGATGGTCAATCGCTACACCTCGGACCGCAAGATTCGCACGGACGATGCCTACACCGCCAATGCCGAGCCGAACAAACGGCCGGATCGTGCCGTGGTGGTGTATGCGCAGCGCTGTCGCGAGGCCTATCCGGATCGTCCCATCATCATTGGCAGCATCGAGGCCAGCCTGCGCCGCATTGCGCATTACGACTACTGGTCGGACAAAGTACGCCGTTCCATCCTGCTCGATGCCAAGGCGGATCTGCTGATCTACGGCAATGCCGAGCGTGCCGTGGTGGCGCTGGCGCACCGTCTGGCGCAAGGGGAGGCGATTGCCGACATTCGCGACCTGCGTGGCACGGCCTTCATGACATCGCCCGGCTGGCGGCCTTCAGGCTGGCAGGAGCTCGATTCCACGACCGTCGATACGCCGGCAGCACCGCACCATCCTCCCCACGTCCATCCTGATCCCTACGCCATGACGGCGGGGGGTGAGCGGACAGGGGTAGCTGCCACCTGCAGCAGTGCGGAGCCACCGGCCGGGCAGGAGGGAGCCACCGGGCAGATCATCCAGGTGCATCACCGTCCGAGCACAGCCGAGCGGCTGGCAGCACGCAAGGCCAGCCGGGCGCAGACCGTCATCCGTCTGCCCTCCTTCGAGCAGGTGGCTGCCGATCCGGTGCTCTACGCCCACGCGTCACGCACCTTTCACCTCGAATCCAATCCCGGCAATGCCCGCGCCCTGGTGCAGGCACATGGCGAAGGGCCGGGGCGGCGCGATGTCTGGCTGAATCCGCCACCCATCCCGCTGACCACGCCGGAGATGGATCATGTCTATGGTCTGCCCTATGCCCGCGCTCCGCATCCTTCCTACGGGGATGCAAAAATTCCGGCCTGGGAGATGATTCGTTTTTCGATCAACATCATGCGCGGCTGTTTTGGTGGCTGCACCTTCTGCTCCATCCATGAGCATGAGGGACGCATCATCCAGAGCCGCTCCGAAGATTCCATCCTGCATGAGATCGAACAGGTACGCGACAAGACCCCGGGTTTTACCGGCACCATTTCCGATCTCGGCGGGCCGACGGCCAACATGTACCGGCTGGCCTGCAAGAGCAAGGAAATCGAAGCCTCCTGCCGGCGCCTGTCCTGCGTGTTTCCCGATATCTGCGAGAACATGGGCA
>JAGOSV010000092.1 GCA_018062105.1 Sterolibacterium sp.
CCCGTCGCTAGCGCCTGAGTTGAAGCCTGGGTGCTTGTAATCGTGGCGCCATCCGGCTTCACCCCATTGGGCAGCAGCAGCCACATCTGCCCTTTTTGCCGCATCCGGCCGGCCTGGTTGCCGGCTTCCACGCCGCTGCCCCAGTAAAAATCAGCACGCACCACACCACGGATGGCACCGCCCGTATCCTGCGCCACCATCAAACGTGTGAGTGCCCGCTCACTGTTCGGAAAGGTGGTGACCAGCCAGACCGGAACACCCAACGGTGTGGTGCGCGGGTCGATGGCCAGGCTGCGTTCCGGGGTCAGCGCCAGCCCCATTGCTCCCGGCGGGCCCTCGCCTTTCAGGGGCAGTTCGCGGAAATAGACGTAGCTCGGGTTGCTGCCCAGCAGTTCTTCCATGCGCCGGGGGTGCGCCTTGAGCCAGTGGCGGATGCCCTGCATCGAGGCCTGTTCCGGCTTCAGCTCGCCCTGGTCGATCAGCCAGCGGCCGATGGAGCGATAGGGCTGGCCGTTCTGGTCGGCATAGCCCAGCCGGATCCGGTTGCCGTCGTCCAGTTGCACTTGTCCCGAGCCCTGAATCTGCATGAAGAACACATCCAAGGGATCATCGGCCCACAACAACACATCGGTCTTGCGACGCTCCGTCTGTTTGTCCCAGTCGCTGCGCGGGTAATACGGCAGCAGTTTGCGCCCTTCGAGGCGACCACGCAGGCGCAGGTGCTTGAGTTCCGGGTACAACGCGCTCAGTTCGACGACGATCAGGTCTTCCGGCACGCCATAAACCGGATGCAGATAGGGCGGCTTGCGGTGACGGCTGGCGTTCAGGATGGGTTCGTAATAGCCGGTGATCAGCCCCTCGCGGCTGCTATCGGGGTTGACCAGTTGCCAGGGCTGGAATTGTTGCTCGAACCAGCGTTGCAATCCGGTTTCATCGGTTTTATCGAGAGTTTTTGCCGCATCACACGGGGCTTTCCAGCCGGGTTGTTGTTGCAGGCGGCTGCAGGAGGACAGAAATGCGTTCAAGACCGGAGCCAGCCCGTCGCTGCCGGGCCAGGAGGGCAGGTCTTGCCAGCGTGCCGCTTCAAGCGGCGGTGCGGCTGGTTTGACGGGCTCCGTGGTCGGGCAAGCCGGGCAGGCAGGACGGGGGGCGGTGGTCTGCAGGCAGGCTTCGGTGGACACGACCTGAGGGGTCGTCGGAGGGTGTGTGGTGGCACAGCCGCCAAGCAGCATGGCCAGCAGGCTGACCAGTAACAAGGTGCGACGGCGCGGCAAGACAAGGGGCGGGCAAGAGGGCATGGTTCTGCTAGAGTCTGCGGTTGCAAACCCGCAAGCTTACTCCATAGAGTGCTGTTTCATGAGTGAAATGAACGATTTTCTCGTCCGTGCCGAAGCGTTGCTGGCACGCATCGAAGCCCTGTTGCCGGCACCGCCGTCGCCACCGTCATCCCTCGACTGGCAGACGGCCGTGGCCTTTCGCTGGCTCAAGCCGGCTCATGCGCATGGCCGTGGGCAGTTGCAGGCGGTGGCGCAGCCGCACCGCATCCGGCTGGACAACCTGCAGGGCATCGACGAGCAGGCACAGCGCATCGAGCAGAACACCCGTCAATTTGTTGCCGGTCACCATGCCAACAATGTGCTGTTGACAGGGGCACGCGGTACCGGCAAGTCCTCGCTGGTCAAGGCCATGCTCGACCGCTACGCGGCAGAAGGCCTGCGCCTGATCGAAATCGACAAGCAAGACCTCATCGACCTGCCGGAAATCGTCGCACTGGTAGCCGCCCGGCCGGAGCGGTTCATCGTTTATTGCGACGATCTTTCCTTTGAATCCGGTGAGCCGGGCTACAAGGCACTGAAAAGCGTGCTCGACGGCTCGATTGCCGGCGTGCCACAAAATCTGCTGATTTATGCCACCTCCAACCGCCGTCATCTGATGCCGGAATATCTCGACGAAAACCTGCACGGGCAGCGTCACGGCGAGGAAATCCATCCGGCGGAAACGGTCGAAGAAAAAGTTTCGCTCTCCGAGCGTTTCGGCCTCTGGCTGTCCTTTTATCCCTTTGACCAGGAGCATTATCTGGACATCTGTCGAGCCTGGCTGCGGGAGTATGGCGTACCGGCAATGGATGAGGCGTTGCGTCAGGAGGCTTTGCAGTGGGCGCTGTCGCGCGGTGCCCGCAATGGCCGGGTGGCCTGGCAGTTTGCCCGCGACACTGCCGGCCGCCGGGCCGGGGAAGGCGCATGAAAAGGACGGACGTTGCGGCGGCGGTGCTGTTGCGCGAGGATGGCAGCTTTTTGCTGGGACGGCGTCCGGCCGGGACGTTTTATGCCGGCTACTGGGAATTTCCCGGCGGCAAGGTCGAGGCGGGCGAAACGCCTTACGCGGCGCTGGTGCGTGAACTCGACGAGGAACTGGGCATCCGTGTCACGGATGAAGCCCCCGCTGCCCCTTGGCTGGTGCGTGAGCATGTCTATGAACATGCCCATGTCCGGCTGCATTTTTTCCGCATTCGTCACTGGCAGGGCGAGGTGCGTGACCTGCAGCATGATGCCCTGTCCTGGCAGTCACCGGCAGCCGTCGATGTTCGACCGCTGCTGCCTGCCAATGCGCCGGTTCTCGCTGCCCTGAGGCTGCCGGAGGTGTATGCCATCACCCAGGCCGGCGTACTCGGGATGGCGCGGCAACTAGTGTTGCTGGAACGGGCACTGGCTCGGGGGGTGCGTCTGATACAGCTACGTGAGCCAGTACTAACTGCTGAGGAACGCCTCGAATTTGCTTTATCTGCGGTTCAGATATGCCACCAATACGGTGCCCGGCTGCTGGTCAATGACGACGCCGAGCTGGCCCGGCGCTGTGCGGCCGACGGGCTGCATCTGCCCGCCCGCAGGCTGCAAGCACTCGACCAGCGCCCAGATTTTCCGCTGCTGGCGGCCTCCTGTCACGATGCCGAAGAGCTGGCCCAGGCTGCCCGGCTGGGGGTGGATTTCGCCGTGCTGGGGCCCGTCCAGGCCACGGTCAGCCATCCAGGTCAGGCTGGGCTGGGCTGGGCACAATGTGCCGCGCTGCTGCACCACAGCTCCCTGCCGGTATACGCCTTGGGTGGCCTCAGCCCGGCAGATTTGCCGCAAGCATGGCAAGTGGGCGCACATGGCATCGCCGCCATCCGTGCCATCTGGCAATCTGGGCAGGCCACTGAGACGTAGCCCGATGTAGCCATGGGTACAGGCTATGGGTACTGAATACGAATACGCGACTACCGCGCGACTACCGGATTTTGCCAAGGCAGATCATTCATCGCTGCCAGCATCCGGTTCAGCCTGGGCGATCCGGTATTCCTCGTTTGCCCAGGCACCGAGGTCGGAGGATTGACAGCGTGCCGAGCAAAAGGGGCGGCTCGGGTTTTCCGCCGTCCAGGCAACCGGCTTGTGGCAGGTGGGGCAATAGACGATACGCGGTGCGGAAGATGAAGAAGGTGTTTTGTTGCTCATGATGAAATGACGGAATGAGGCTCCGGCTGCATGGGCGAAAGACCGGGTTGTCGGCGATCTGACCCCTTGTTCTGAAATACTTTAGAGGTTGCAGAACGTCAGTTCGAAATGCACGTCTTCCTCGGCTTGCCGGGGACGGTGGTCGCTGCCGTGGTTGTCGGGGGCGACAAAGCGGATGTTCAGGGCGTATTTGTTGGCGCTGATTTCCGGGATATAGGGTGTCTGGCGATCGACACGCAGGCGCAGCATCAGCGCCGTGCGCCCGGCCAGCATCTGCTGAAAGGCTCCGTGACGGGCGTGCTGCTGTTCCGGATGACCGGAGGCACGCAGCAGGCGCAGGATGATGACGAGGCCGGCGCGAATGGGCTGCATCGGGGCAAGCCATTCGCGCAGGGCATCACGCCGGTATTGTGGATTACGGTGCAGCCAGTAGTGGTAGGCGGGCAGATCGAATTCGCAGACACCACCGGGAATGGCGGCGCGGTTCTTGATCGACATCAGCCAGTCATTTTCGCGCAGGTATTGGCCAATCTTGCCCTGCATGGCCAGCATCTGGGCGCTGGCCAGCTCGATTTCGTAGAGCGCCCCCGACAGCGCTTCTTCGGAAATATCGGGGTTGTTGCGGAAGGACAGCAGTGTCTGACGCTGCCGTTCGAGCTCTTGCACCAGGTCGAATTTGAGATCGGCACGAGCGGCGACTTCGAGGATTTCAAAGATGGTCAGCAGGGCGACGTGGTGGTTCTCATGCGCATCCGAGTCGACAAAGTGCTGAACCTTGTCGAACAGGTCTTCGAGACGCAGCAGGGTGCGAATGTTCTCCTTGAGAGGATATTCGTAGGTAATCACGCTTTCACGCCTTCACGCCTTCACGCTTTCGCTGCAGGCATGTGCCAAGCACCATGTACCATGTACCGTGTACCATGCGTCGATCATGAGGATGGAAAGTCCTGCGATTCTGACCGATTCAGCCAGAAAGCTCAACATCCTGCCAGGGATTTTTTTTCTGCCAGCAAAGCCAGATACTTCTGGTGCAGCGCTGCGATCTGTTCGCGCAGGTGCTCCAGATCACCACCATTGTCGATGACATCATCGGCGGCGGCCAGACGAATTTCACGGGTGGCCTGACTGGCCATGATACGCAGGACTTCTTCACGGGCCAGGCCACTGCGCGCCATGACCCGGGTGACCTGGGTTTCTTCGCTGCAATCGACCACGGCGACACGCGCCACACGGTTGCGGTAGGTGCCGGATTCGACCAGCAATGGAATCACCAGAACCACATACGGGCTGCCACTTTCATGCGCAGCGCGGCAGCGGCGGCGACTTTCGGCGGCGATCATCGGATGCAGGATGAACTCCAGCTGCTTGCGGGCCGCGACATCGGAAAACACCAGGGTGCGCATGGCAGCCCGGTCGAGCGCACCATCGGCACCGATTACTTGCTCCCCGAAGTGCTTGCGAATATCGCCAAGGGCAGCGCCTTGCGCAACCGTCAGTTCATGGGCGATGTGATCGACATCGATCACGGTGACACCCAGATTTGCAAAAACAGCGGCCGCAGCGCTCTTGCCGCTGCCGATGCCGCCAGTCAAACCCAGGATACGGCTGTCGTTGGTGGTAACCAGTGTCATGGTGTCGTCTTGCAGTCCTCGATGGGGTGTTGGGTCAGGCCGGTACTGTCCAGCAGGCCGGGTAATTGTTCTGCCAGGGCGGTTTGTGGGCCGCGTGCCTCGACACGCGCTTCCTGTACCGGGCGCGGCCGTGGGCTGATGATGGCTGAGCGGATACCGTGTTTCTTCAAGGCTTGCAGGCGTGCCGTGGCCACCTCCATGTTGTTGAATGTGCCGAAGGAAATGGCCAGGCGATCCGGGCCGGCGGTCAGCAGCAGACTGGCATCCATCACACCCCGTTGTTTGACTTCCTGCAGTTTCTTGTCGGCCGCCGCCTTGTTCGGCTGAGGCGGGATGTGCACCCACTGGCCGGGGGGTGGGGGCAGCGGGGTCAGGGTGAATTTCAGTGCATCTGCCCTATCCGCCTTGCCGACTTTGTCTGCCTCATCTGCCTTGGCCAGTGAATCCGCCTTGGCCTGGGCAGTTTCCAGTAGCTTGCGGGCTTCTTCGATCTTCAGTCCGTCGAGCAGACGGCAGGCGAAGACGACCGGTGGTGGATCGGGCGGCAGCTGGTCGGCTGGCATCAGCCGCAGCCGCCCTGGTTCGAGCTGGCGGCTGTAGCGCTGTGGCTCACGGCCATCATCGAGACGGCCGAAGTAGCCCTGGCTCCAGGCAAAGAACAGCAGGTTGGCGAAAATCAGCAGCAGAAAGGCCGTGCGCCAGAAAATCAGCATGGTGTGTCCGGTGCAAAGGGCATGGGCAAACTCGTCGGGGGATCAGCCAACCTTGGGCAGCCGGTGCAGCGCTGCTTCGATGGCTTCGGCCGGATAGGCGTAATTTTCCAGCTGGCCGGCAAAATATTTGTCGTAGGAAGCCATGTCGAAATGACCATGACCGGACAGACAGAACAGCAGCGTCTTGGGCTCGCCGGTTTCCTTGCAGCGCAGCGCTTCGTCGATGCAGGCGCGGATGGCATGGCTGGATTCGGGGGCGGGGACGATGCCCTCGGCACGGGCAAATTGCACGCCGGCATCGAAGGTGGCGAGCTGATTGACCGCCACGGCTTCGATCAACCCTTCCTTGTAGAGCTGCGAGACCAGCGGTGAGTCGCCGTGATAGCGCAGGCCGCCGGCGTGAATGCCGGGGGGCACGAAATCATGGCCAAGGGTGTACATCAGCATCAGCGGGGTGTACCCCGAGGCATCCCCGTAGTCATAGGCATAGTGGCCGCGCGTCAGGGTCGGGCAGGAGGCCGGCTCGACGGCCACCAGGCGCACGTTCTTGCCGGCGGCCTTGTCGGCGAGGAAGGGAAAGGCGATGCCGCCGAAGTTTGAGCCGCCACCACAGGAAGCAAACACGACATCCGGGTAGGCACCAATCTTTTCAAACTGCTTTTTGGTTTCCAGGCCGATGACGCTCTGGTGCAGCACGACATGGTTGAGCACCGAGCCCAGCACATAGTTGGTGTCGGCACGCGAGGCGGCTTCCTCGACGGCTTCGGAGATGGCGATACCCAGCGAACCAGGGCTGTCCGGATCCTGCGCCAGAATGGTGCGGCCGGCCTGGGTGTGCGGGCTGGGGCTGGCGAATACCTCGGCACCCCAGGTCTGCATCAGCGAACGGCGGAAAGCCTTTTGTTCGTAGCTGACACGCACCATGTAGACACGCACTTCCAGCCCGAACATCTGGCCGGCCAGGGCGATGGAGGAACCCCACTGGCCGGCACCGGTTTCGGTGGTCAGCCGCTTGATGCCGGCCTGTTTGTTGTAATAGGCCTGTGGCACGGCGGAATTGGGTTTGTGCGAGCCGGCCGGCGAGACACCTTCGTACTTGTAATAAATCTTGGCGGGGGTGCCAAGCAGCTGTTCCAGCCGGCGGGCACGGCACAGCGGGGCTGGCCGCCACAGACGGTAGATGTCGCGCACCTCTTCGGGAATGGCGATCCAGCGCTCGGCCGACATTTCCTGTTCCAGCAGGCTGGCCGGGAAAATCTCCAGCATCTTTTCCGCAGCCACCGGCTGGCCATCCGGCCCCAGTGGTGGGGCGGGCGGGTTGGGCATGTCGGCGACGACGTTGTACCAGTGGGTCGGGATTTCTGCCTCGTCGAGGGAGATGCGCAGGTTTTCCATAAGCAAGGTTCCGGAAAGCGTCAGGATGATGGTGCCTGGTCTGCATCGGCGTTCAGCGCGATGCGAACCAGGCCTTCGAGCACGAGATTTTCAACGCGCCGCAGCGGAATGTCCAGCAGGGGGATGAGAGCACCGGCTGCACCGCCCGACATCAGGCAGCAGGCTCCCGGTGTGGCCGCCAGCGGACGGAACATGCGCTCGATGGCACCGGCCGTGGCCTGCAGGCAGCCGCTGACGATGGCGGTGTGGGTGTTGCATGGCAGCCGCTGGAAATCGCTGTCGGCCAGCGGCAGCTGCGCCGTTTGCTGTGCCAGGGCGTGGCGCATCAGATCGATGCCGGGCAGGATGAGGCCGCCCCGGAAATGGCCTGTGGCATCGAGATGGTCGATGGTGGTGGCGGTGCCGGCATTGACCACCAGACAGGGGTTGTCCGGGTGCCAATGGCGTGCTGCAATCAATGCCGCCCAGCGATCCGCCCCGAGACGCTCCGGTGTGTCGTAGCCATTGAAAACACCGCATTGTGCAGGGCAGCTTTCATTCCAGCGCAAGGGCAGGCCCAGGGCGTGCAACATTTCCTGTCTCTTTTACACTTCT
>JAGOSV010000093.1:0-6006 GCA_018062105.1 Sterolibacterium sp.
GCCTGCCTGAGGTTCAGATGCACCTCACGCCGCACTGCCGCCAGCGATCCGGCGAGCTTTTCCGGTGCCGCAGCAGACATCGCGCCCTGCAGCAGGGGTTGCGATACATGCGCCAGCGTCCACAACCGGCGCAGAAAGCGATATGCCCCCTCGACCCCGGCATCCGACCACTCCAGCGTCTGCTCGGGCGGTGCGGCAAACATCATGAACAGACGCGCCGTATCGGCACCGTACTGGTCGATGATGGCCTGTGGATCGACGCCATTGTTCTTCGATTTCGACATGGTCGTCATCTCGAATTCCAGCGGCGTGCCATCCTTGAGCGCAGCAGCCACGATCTGCCCCTGCGAACCGCGCGTAATCTCGATATCCTCTTCCCAGTAATAATCCTTGCCACCGCCCTCGGGCTTGTGGAAAAACGCCGTCTTCAGCACCATGCCCTGCGTCAGCAGCCGCTGGAACGGCTCGCGATAACGCACCAGGCCAAGATCGCGCATCACCTTGGTCCAGAAGCGCGAATACAGCAGATGCAGGATGGCATGCTCGATGCCACCGATGTACTGATCCACCGTCATCCAGTAATCCGTCTCGGCATCGACCATCGCCTTGCTGGAGAACGTACTGGCATAACGGGCGTAATACCACGACGAATCGACGAAGGTGTCCATCGTATCCGTCTCGCGCTGCGCCGCCCCACCACAGCGCGGACAGGCGCAGTGCAGGAAACTCTCACGCCGGGCCAGCGGATTGCCTGCGCCGTCCGGCACACAATCTTCTGGCAGCACCACCGGCAGTTGCTCGTCCGGGACGGGAACATCGCCACATTTTTCGCAATGAATGATAGGAATCGGGCAGCCCCAGTAACGTTGACGCGAGATGCCCCAATCACGCAGCCGCCATTGCACCTTCTTGTCGCCCAGCTCTTTTTCCTTGAGCAAGCCGGCCACACGATCGACGGCATCAGCGTAAGACAACCCATCCAGCAGCCCGGAGTTCACGCAAATCCCCGATGTCTTGTCGCCATACCACTCCTGCCAGGCATCATCCGAAAACGTCTGGCCAGCCACCTGGATCACCTGGCGAATCGGCAGCCGGTATTTCTTCGCGAAGGCAAAATCACGCTCGTCATGCGCCGGCACAGCCATCACCGCACCGTCACCGTAGCTCATCAGCACATAGTTGCCGACCCACACCTCGACCGGTGTGCCGGTCAGCGGATGGGTGACCTGCAGGCCGGTGGGCATTCCTTCCTTCTCCATCGTCGCCAGGTCAGCCTCCATCACCGAGCCATGCTTGCAGCGCTCGATGAAGGCCGCCAGTGCCGGATTGCTGCGTGCGGCATGGCTGGCCAGCGGATGCTCGGCAGCCACGGCGCAGAACGTCACCCCCATGAGGGTATCGGCACGGGTGGTAAATACCCACAGCCGGCCATCGTCGATCCGTTGCCCGGCCTCATCGCGGATGTCGTGGTTGAACGCAAAGCGCACCCCGACCGACTTGCCGATCCAGTTGGCCTGCATCAGGCGCACCCGCTCCGGCCAGTCGGGCAACTGGTCGAGATCATTCAGCAGCTCATCGGCATATTGCGTGATAGCCAGGTAATAGCCGGGAATCTCGCGTTTCTCGACCAGTGCGCCGGTACGCCAGCCACGTCCGTCGATGACCTGCTCGTTGGCCAGCACCGTCTGATCGACCGGATCCCAATTCACCACCTGTGTTTTCTTGCAGGCGATACCCCGTTCCAGCATGCGCAGGAACAGCCACTGGTTCCAGTGGTAGTAGTCGGCATCGCAGGTCGCCAGCTCGCGCTGCCAGTCGATGGCAAAGCCCAGCGCCTTGAGCTGCTGCTTCATGGTGGCGATGTTATCGCGCGTCCATTGTGCCGGCGGAACCTTGTTCTTGATCGCCGCATTTTCTGCCGGCAGGCCGAAGGCATCCCAGCCCATCGGCTGCAACACGTTGTAGCCGCGCATGCGATGGTAGCGCGACAGGACATCGCCGATCGTGTAATTGCGCACATGCCCCATGTGCAGCTTGCCGGAAGGGTAAGGAAACATCGACAGGCAGTAGTACTTCGGCCGGTGCGCGTCCATCACGGCGCGGAAAGCGCCAGTACGTTCCCAGTACTGCTGGGCAGACGGCTCAATCTCGTCGGGGCTGTATTTTTCCTGCATGGCGGGGTTCCAGAATCCAGAGCTGTGCCCGGGTCGGATGACCCGATGACAAACGGCGAATTATACCCGCTGGCTCCCCGCCCTCGGCCGGTAAGGACGGCACTACGGTGCACTACCAGCCCTCGACCATCAGGATACTGGCTTGCGTCGGCTGGCCGGCTTGCGGGCTGATTTGCTGCTGGCTGCGGCGGTGGGCTTGGTCGTTGGTGAGGGCGTCGCCGAGGGGACACGAGGCTTCGTGGTTGCCGGCTTCTTTGCAGTCGCTACCATCGCCGCCGTCACCGTCTTTGCCTTGGCCACTTTCTTCGCCTTCGTTGCAGGTGGGGCGACGGCGCCCTTTGTGATTCCCTTTGTGGTTCCCTTTGCCGCGCTCTTTGGCATCTCATCCGGGACAGGCAAGGCGGGAGGAACCGCACGAGCGCGGCGGCCACGCGGGGTTGCGGATTCTTTTTTCTCCACGACCGGCTCCACCGCCGCCGCAGCCTTCTTCGACTTCGATTTCGCTTTTGCACCCGCCTTCTTCACCGGCCTGACAGCCACAGTGGCCACCGTGGTCAATGGTTGTGCCATTTCAATGCCGAACACATCGGCCAGTGCGTCCTCCTCCAGCACCTTCGTCCGTGCCGGCCGCCTGGTCTGGGTGGGTAAATCGACCGCCTGCGCCATCAGTAGCTCCTGGGCATCGACCTGACGCAAGACGAACAGCAGCTCCGGCCTTTCATCGAGACGTGCCCCGATGCCATAAAGCACCGCCGCGACATGCTTGCACATCTGGGCCCAGTCGGGGCAAGAACACTCAAAACGGATTTCCTGTGGCTGCGGGAACAGCCCCGTTTTTGGCGCACATAAATTCGCCATGACCGCCTGCGAAAATTTCCCCTGCAACAGCTCGACCAGAGAGGCAATGGAACCCGTGCACTCCTTGACCAACTGCTGCCATGACGCGGCGGGCAGCGGCGTAATGGCAATCGCGGTGCGATACAGCCGGGAGCCCATCACCTGGGCAAGAACCTTGCCCGGCTCGATCTTCAGATCGATGACCGAGCCATTACGAACATACGAGCGGCCGCGCGGCAGGCGGTTTTCAAAATCGCTGTACGTCTCCAGATGGTGGCACCAGGCCTTGCCCCAGAAGGTGGCAGCAATGGTTTGTTTGGCCAGCACGATGGGTTCGAGCTGCTGGCCCGATTTTTTTGCCTGCTGCACCTTGGCAGCTGCTTTCTTGCGCCGCTCGGCCACCGGCACATAAGGTTTCCAGTTTCCGTAACTCATGAATCACTCTCCTCCACGGCATGCAGATCGAGCCTGACCAGATCCAGCAGCTCCCGGTCACTCATCTCGGTCAGATTGATTTCGCGCTCTCCTTCGATCACGTTGTCGACCAATGCCTGCTTGGTGCGAATCAAGGCATCGATACGTTCCTCGATGGTGCCACGACAGATGAATTTATGGACTAGCACATTACGATGCTGGCCGATGCGATAGGCGCGGTCGGTGGCCTGGTTTTCCACTGCCGGATTCCACCAGCGGTCGAAATGCACCACATGCGAGGCCGCCGTGAGATTGAGCCCGGCACCGCCTGCCTTGATCGACAGAACAAAAAACGGCACCTGCTCATCCTCCTGAAACTGCTGAACCCGCTCGCGCCGCCTGGCCACCGGTGTACCTCCGTGCAGCACCAGACCGGCACGACCGAACACGCTGCCAAGGAATGCGGACAGCGGTGCAACGGTTTCCTGGAACTGGGTAAACACCAACAGTTTCTCCTGCTTCGCCGCGATGGTCTCGGCAATTTCACGCAGGCGAGCAAACTTGCCGCTGTCTTCCGGCTGCCAGCCGCCATCACCCGACCATTGCGAAGGATGATTGCAAATCTGCTTGAAGCGCATCAGGAAAGACAACACCAGCCCCTTGCGCTCGATGCCCTCCATTGTCTCCAGCCGGTGCGCCAACTCATCGACCGCTTCCTGATAAAGCGCCGCCTGACGTGCCGACAGCGCACACCAGGCAGGCAGCTCGGTCTTGTCCGGCAGATCCCGGATGATGCGCTTGTCGGTTTTCAGCCGACGCAGAAGATAAGGTGCGACCAGCGTGCGCAGCGGGCCGTAATGACCGGACTCAGCCAGCCGTTTGGAAAATCCGGTGAAGGCACGCGCCGAGCCCAGCAAGCCCGGATGAGTGAAATCGAAAATCGACCACAGATCCGACAGCCGGTTTTCCACCGGCGTGCCGGTCAGCGCAATGCGTGCATCGGCCTTGAGCTTTTTCACCTGCTTGGTCTGCTTTGCTGCTGGATTCTTGATGGCCTGCGCCTCATCGACCACCACCAGACGCCAATGAACGGCCTGCAATTTCGGCAAGCGCGGCAAGGTGCCATAAGTGGTGACGAGCAGATCCACCTGCGCCAGTCCCGCCTCATCCAGCGCCAGCAAGTCTGCCCGCGCCATGCCAGAAGGGTGTGCCAGCAGACAGCGCAGCCCCGGCGCAAAACGTGCTACCTCCTGCTGCCAGTTGGCCAGCAGCGATGCCGGAACGACCAGCAGACTGGGACGCAGCGGGCGCAGGACACGACGCACAGAGGGGTCAGGCCGATTCTGTTCCGCCTCCTGCTTGAGCAACACCAGCAAAGCAATCACCTGCAACGTCTTGCCCAGCCCCATGTCATCGGCCAGGCAAGCCCCCAACCCCAGACGACTCAGCAAATACAGCCAGCGCACCCCTTCCTGCTGGTAAGGCCGCAAGGTTGCCTGCAACGCCGGGCCAGGGTCCACCGCTGCCAGACCCGCCGGTGAGCGCAACTGCTGCAAGGTTTCCGCCAGCCAATCCCCGGCAACGATCTCTGACCAGTCGGCATCCGGCGCATCCTCATCGACCCCGGCACCCGCCAGCAGGCGCAAGGCCTCGGCCAGCGTCAATCCCGCCTCTGCCGCCCGTTCGATGGCCTCGAAACGCTCGATCACCCGTGCCAGGCGTTCATGATCGACCGTCACCCAGCGGCCGCGTATCCACTGCAATCCTTCACGGCTGGCCAGCAAGGCACGCAGCTCATCCGCCGTCAGCGGCTCGCCCTCGATGCTGACTTCCATGTCGAAGTCGAGCAATGCCCCCAGTCCCAGCGTCGACGGTGGCCGCACACCCACGGCGGCACGCACCTTGGGGCGCGGCGGCCGGCCGGCGGCCCACTGTACCGGCATGCGCACAACGATGCCCGCCTCCTCGATCCGTGGCAGCTCCTGCAAAAAGCGCACGGCATCAGCCACCTGCCAGCGCAGCGGATGATAAATCTCGCCCGCCTCGACCATGTCGGCAATCCATGGACAACCCTGCGACACCCGCTGCACGGGCATCAGCAGGGACAGCAGCTGCGCCTTTTTCCGCGCCCCGGAAAACTCGACCAGTGCCTGCGACAGCGGCAGATGCTGCGCCTTGCCATGCGCCGACAACCCCGTCGTATATGTCGCCAGAAAAGCAAACGGTGTTTCGGGATCCTTGCGGTTTTCTGCCAGATTGAAATGCACCCGACCGACCAGATTCCAGGCAGGATGACGCGCCTTGAGAAAGTCTTCGACACTCTGCCCCGCACGACACCGCTCGGCCTCCAGTGCCTGCCCCATCGCCGCCCACAACGCCGTCAGCACCGCCGGCGACAGATACTCCGCCCCCGGCATGGGCGGCGCATCGAGCACCCACTGTTCGAGAACCTGCTGCTCCGGCGGCGCTGCCAGCGATGAAGCATCCTCCGCCATCACGGCCGTGGTGCGCAAAACGGTCAGATACGCCGCCGCAAAATCACGCCACCAGGCCCACAGAGACGGCAGCGCAACGGCATGCA
>JAGOSV010000093.1:6106-7873 GCA_018062105.1 Sterolibacterium sp.
TGCTCCGGCGGCGCTGCCAGCGATGAAGCATCCTCCGCCATCACGGCCGTGGTGCGCAAAACGGTCAGATACGCCGCCGCAAAATCACGCCACCAGGCCCACAGAGACGGCAGCGCAACGGCATGCAACCGCGTTCCCAGATGCAGCAGGCCCGTCCCCGCGTCACGGGCAAAAGCATCGACGATCCCCGCCACCTCGGCCTGCGGCAAAGGTGTCACCGCCACATCCGCATCGGCAAAAACGAACAGGTGCCCTGCCGGTGTAAGCGCAGGTGTGAGCGCAGGTGTCAGGTTGATCGTAGGCATCATGCCTCCCGAAACAGCTGTTCCAGCATCGCCGGCAGCAGTGCGGCGTTGGCTTGGCGGATGGCGGTGTGTTTGGCTCTGAGACTCAGGAACTCGAGGACGTAGGGATCCTTGATGGCCTCGTCCGGGGTGAGTGCATCGTCGAGTAGAAGATAGACGCCCTTTTCCAGTTCAGGCCCCAGCAGCTTTTCATCGGACAGCGCCGTACGGTACTCCGCGGTCAGCACCTTGTTGGGCAGACTTTCGCGGTGGTGACGAGCAAGCGCCTCGTCGCACCCGCGAAAGCAAGCACGAGCCTCATCATGCCAGCGAAAGTGCGCAAGAACCTCGTCATGCCCGCGAAGGCAAGCACGAGCCTCATCATGTCCGCAAAAGTGAGCAAGAACCTCGTCATGCCCGCGAAAGCAAGCACGAGCCTCATCATGCCCGCAAAAGTGAGCAAGAACCTCGTCATGCCCGCGAAGGCGGGCATCCAGTCCGTGCCACCCAGCAGGATCGGGGATGGATTCCCGCCTTCGCGGGAATGACGAAAGAAGACACAGGAATGACGGAAGAATGTGCTGGAATGACGGAAGAATGCGCTGGAATGATGAGTAATTGCGCAAAATCGGCACAGATAGTGTCAGCCACAGATTTCCGGCCATAGATCCTGCCACTGGGAATTGCGCTCTTCGATCAGGCGCAGCTTCCAGGCACGATTCCATTTTTTGAGCTGTTTTTCGCGCGTGATGGCAGATTCCATCGTTGCATGCTGCTCGTAGTAAACCAGCATGTGAACGCGGTACTTGCGAGTAAAACCCTCGATCGCATCGCCCCTGTGCTGCCAAATGCGGCCAATCAGGTTGGATGTGACGCCGATGTACAGGGTTCCATTGCGCTGGCTGGCCAGGATATAAACGAAAGGCTGCTTTTCCTCCATTTATTTTTGACTCCGTTGGCGATTCACCTGGATGCCCGCCTGCGCGGGCATGACGCCTGCTGTGGCCATATCCGTCAGCCTGCTGGACTGGATGCCCGCCTGCGCGGGCACGACGGTAGCGGCGAGGTTCAAGCTGGCACACGCCCCAACTGCAACGCAGCATTTCAGTTTCATAAAAGCTGCGGGCCTGCGGATTTTTGACTGAGCGCAGGCGGACATGAGCCGACCAGGACAAGAGGAAGGCTTGGGCAAGAGAAGCTAGGTCGATGGAATTCCGAGATGCCGCCTCGGAATTCGTGCCCGGAACCAATTCGCCAGATAGCGTCTGGTGAATCCGGGAGAGGGACAATTTCGCAGGCGCTATCTGCGAAATGTGCTCGGGTAACCAGGCCAGGCAGAACAAGCGCATTTGCTGCAAGCTTTGTCGGCTGAAGCCCGGACCAAACCGGTTGCCAAAATCGAAAGCAAGGCGGTCGGTCATGCCCGAACCTCGGCCACCAGCGCTTCGGTCATCACACCTTCATTCATATCCCACCCCTGACT
>JAGOSV010000025.1 GCA_018062105.1 Sterolibacterium sp.
ACCCGCCTGCTCCGAACCCGCGAAGAGCCAATTCTTCTTACCGATGGCAATTGGCTGGATTGGCTGGATTGGCTGGATTGGCTGGATTGGCCGGATCGTATTTTCCATCGGATTGTTATCGATTGGCAGCATGCCATCGGTTGCCATCGGTTGTGTGATGGCTCAACGTGACGGCTCAACGCCTCCTGCGCCAACGCATGCACCAGGCCGCCTGAGTGGCAAAAGCGTGGCGCAGTTCACGCTGTCGTGCATCTTCGGCGGGCGTCGGGGCATGGGGGCGGATGAGCAGGTCATAATCCCGGGCAGTCATGTTTTGTGTGGGGGAATTCATGGGGCACAGGGATGGGGGCAGGATGGGGTGGTGGTGCTGGCTGGGGCTGGTCGGGCTGGGTTGCTGGCTGGCTTTTCCGGTATGGGCAGCGGGGGCAGCGGGAGACATTGCGGGTGTGTGGTGGTCGCCGCGCAAGGATGCCAAGATCGAGATGTCTGTCGATACCCGGGGGGTGCTGACAGGGCGGCTGATTGCCATGCCGGAGAAAACGGCGGGCAATACGGATGTCCGCAATCCCGATACCGGCTTGCGGAGCCGGTCTTTGCTGGGGTTAGTGATTTTTTCCGGGTTCCGTCAGGAATCGGCCGGGCGCTGGGGCCAGGGCAAAGTCTATGACGCTGAAACGGGGGCGACCTTCCAGGGGCAGCTCTGGTTCGAGGGGGAAGAGCGCGACCGTCTGATGGTGCGTGGTTACGTTGGTTTGCCGTTGCTGGGGCGTACCGAAATATTCCAGCGCGTCAGCGGCAGCCAGCCACAACGCCGGCAGACGGGCGAGCCCTTGCTGGTGCATCTGGAAACTACAGCGGCGGCCAGGCTGGTGAGCCCGGCCGCACCGTAAGGTTCAGGGTGCAGGGTGCGGGACGCGTGATACGGGGAATGTGTCGCGCCCTTACTTCAGCCGCAGTGGCACGAACAGGCGGTTGTCGCCGCGCTGGACTTGCAAGGCCAGATGTTTGTCCCTGCCCTCGGCGGCTTTTTGCAGCTGTTCGGCACTGGTCACTTTTTCGCCATTGACGGACAGGATGATGTCACCTGGCTGGATGCCGGCGCGTGCCGCCGGGCCGTTGGCGACATTCAGGACGAGGACGCCGCCTGAAACGTCGGCACTGCGTCGTTCTTCCGCATTCAGCGGGCGTACAGCCAAGCCCAGTTTGCCGCCGCCGGCGTTTTTCCCTTCCTTGCCGGCCACTGCTGCGCTGGCCACTTCGCCGAGGGTCAGGCGGATTTCCTGAGGTTTGCCCTTGCGCCAGATGTCCAGCGTGGCCGTGCTGCCGGGCGCTTGTTCCGAGACCAGCGGCGGCAGCTCGCCGGAACGGGTGATGGACTTGCCGTTGAATTTCAGGATCACGTCGCCGGCTTCAAGGCCGGCCTTGTCGGCCGGGCTGCCTTTTTCCACTGAGCTCACCAGCGCACCGGCCGGCTTGTCGAGCGAGAAGGAATCCGCCAGGTCCTGATTGACATCCTGGATCATCACGCCGATGCGGCCGCGGCTGACCTTGCCATGATGGACGAGCTGCTGCTGTACCTTCATGGCGACGTCGATCGGGATGGCGAAGGACAGACCCTGGTAGCCGCCGCTGCGGCTGTAGATTTGCGAGTTGATGCCGATGACTTCGCCATTCATGTTGAACAGCGGGCCACCGGAGTTGCCCGGGTTGATAGCGGCATCGGTTTGCAGGAAAGGCACATAGCCTTCATCCGGCAGGCTGCGTGATTTGGCGGAGAGGATGCCGGCCGTTACGCTGTTCTCGAAGCCAAACGGTGCGCCGATGGCCAGCACCCATTCGCCGACGCGCGCGTTGTCGGCGCTGCCGATCTGGACGGTGGGCAGGTTTTTGGCATCGATCTTCAGTACGGCGACATCGCTGGGGCGGTCGATACCCAGTACCTTGGCCTTGAATTCGCGCTTGTCGGTGAGCTTGACGGTCACTTCATCCGCTTCGGCAACGACATGGGCATTGGTCAGGACGATGCCATCACTACTGACGATGAAGCCGGAGCCCTGCCCCTGAACAGGTACCCGGCCACGCGGTGTCGGCCCCTGGAAGCGGCGGAAAAATTCGTAGAAGGGATCGTCCGGATCCAGTTGCGGCATGCCGGCTGCACCAGCGGCTTTGGCGGAGCCGGCAACGCTGATGTTGACCACCGCCGGCCCTTGCTGGACAACGATCTGACTGAAGTCGGGCAGGGCCAGGGCACGGCTGCCCGGGCTGGCTCCATTGGTAGAAGGTGTCGCCGATGCTGCCGGAGAACTGGCGATCGCTGCATCCTTGGGGGCGCACCAGGCCGCCCCGATAGGCAGCCCGCCGTGGGCGGCGTAACCACCGGCAAACAGGGCCGCCGCTACGGTGCTGGCGATGACACTACGCTTGAAAAAACGAAGATGGGGATGGGTTTCGGTTTCCATGGGTTTCCTCACAAGGTCAATCAAAAGGTCTGGCCATCTGGCAGTTTGGTACGCGGCGAGCCGCAAGAGGGAGGTGCCAGCACCTGTCTATGAATGCCTTTATCTGGATTTTGTTCCGTAACCCGGGGACGACGCAGGAAACAGATGACGGCATCCTGCATATGCCTGCCTGCCAGCTGGCTTACGGCACAGCAGAGGACATCAATAAAAGCGGTAGCCCATCTGCAGGTGCACGGCCTTGTCCTGCAGGCTGCCTTGAAGTGTCTTGATTGCTTCCGGATAGGTCAGACGGTGGGCGACGGCCAGATCGACAAAGCTTCCCTGCCAGCGGTGGCGCAATGCAATACCGATAGAGGAAATTGTCTCGCTGGTGTCGTTCTTGTTGCGGCCGAAACCGGCATCGTAGAACGGGATGATGGAAAGATTCAGGCCGTTGCCGGGCGTGCGAATCAGCGGGTAATCGACTTCGATGTTGAAGGTAGCGCCACGATCACGCAGCATCAGGTTTTCCCGATAGCCGCGTACCGTCGTGATGCCACCAATGGAGAATTGATCCAGTGCCAGCAGATGACGGCTGGTGGTTTGCAAAGCACCGCGCAGGATCAGCTGGGTACCACTGGCGGCGTGGATTTGCCGGGTGTATTGCGCCTGTCCCAGCCAGGTCAGATAGCTGTGGGCGGGCTGCGTGCCCGAAACTGGCAAGCCTGCGGTGTCCTGGAGATTGTTGCGTACCCAGTTGAAGGTGGAGCGCAGTGCCAGCGCGTCTTGCTCGGTACGGTGGGTGTATTCCTGCCAAAAACGCCAGGAGCGGGTTCGTGTCATGCCATTGGGCTCGCCGGCAACAAAGGAAAAGGGCAGGCCGAGCAGCTCGGTGCGGTTTTTCCGCCAGACTCGCTGCCCACCCAGTGTCACACGGTCGCGCAGTGTTTCATGGATGGTCTGGCTCAGGCCGAATTCTTTGCTGTCGAGGGTGCTTTTGATGTCGAGCACCTGTAAGGGCTCTTCGATGACGGAGGAGCGGCCATGGTCGAGTTGCAGGGACAGGCGTGTGCCGCGTGAACCCAGCGGCATCTGCCAGGACAGCCCGCTCCGCCCCACGGTTCCATCGGCATGTTGCAGGTTGAGATCGAGTTGATCGCCAAAGCCGGTCAGATTGCGCACGCCACTGTTGATGTTGAAGGCAGTTTCACCGATGGAGGGTGGTCGATAGTTGTTGGCAGCAATGCTGAGTGTGTAGGGACGGGCACGCACGACGTCGACATCGAGAATGGCCTCCCCCAGTTGCCCCCCCGGCGTCAGACGGGCATTGATGCGTTCGAATAATGGGTCGTCGAGCAGGCGTTGGAAGCGTTCACGCAAGCGGTCGATATTGAGCGCCTCCTTTTCGTCCGGCACCAGACGTCCCAGGACATAGCCTTCCTGCAGCCGCTCCAGTCCCTGGATGCGGAGTGCCACGATACGGCCTTCGATGATGTCTAGGGTCAGGGTGTCACCGTGTAAGGCATCAGTACCCAGCACCGCACCCGAGTTGACATAGCCCTGCGCGACGTAATGGCGTGTGATGCCCTGGCGAAGATTTTCAAGATCGTCCATGTTCAGCGGACGGTTCAGATAGGGTTGCGCGAGTACGTTGAGCGAGGTCGTGGATAGGGCATGGTGGCCACGGAATACGATACGCCGGAGTGTGACCGTCGCGTTGCTGCCCAGTGTCCCTGTCGTGGCTACCGGGGTGGTGGCGACGGCGGGCAGGTCAAACGTGGTTTCACGCGAAAGGTTCGGGACAGCATGATTGTTCAGGGGCGGTGTCGTAGGCAGCGAGGGGATATCGGCCAGTACCGGCCCAGTGGCCAGGGTCAGGAATAGCGCAGTTTTCAGGTTCGGACGGCGCAAATGAAAAACGGGGAGCTTGTTCATTGATGAGAGCACTCCATGGAGACCTGGCTCAGGATGACGGGTTTGTCAGTATGCCTTTGTGTGGTTTGTCTGGACGGCGGCTTTTTCGTTGCTTGCGGCCCCAGCAGACCACGCGCCGACGGAGCAAAGCCACCGCGTCCCATTTGCACGAAAGAGCTGCCTTCAGAGGCCTGGCAGGGGCTGCGCCCGAGGCCACCGGAATCGATCCGTTTCGTATCCAGGCCACTCAGGACGCCGGCCAGATCGAGTGTTGGTGCGCTGATCTGGATGACGCCAGAGAGTCCGGTGGGTGCCGCAGCCTGGATGACATTGAAGCCGAAGACGTCAGGACGAAATACCTGGGCGGTTTGCCCGCCGACGAACAGGGTATTGCCACTGGGGACGAGATTGCGGATGGTCAGTGCCACATTGCCGCCACTGGCATTGCTGGCGGCGGTATTGGCCTGGATGAAGCCGGTTTTTAGCAGCAGGTTGTCGGTTGTGACACGAATGTCGCCGCCGTTGGCTGGATTGCCATTGAAGCCGATCGTGCCATAGACCGAGGTGCTGACGATGGATCTGTCGAGAATCATCAGGCGGCCGCCCTGGATGTCGATGGCACCCCCGTCGCCGGTATTGGCACTGGTAGAAATGATGCTGGGATCGAGATGGAGCGTGTTGGTGTAGCGGATGTCGATGTCACTGGCATTGATGTTGCCCGTCGAGGCGGTGGTAATCTGGCTGTCGACGAGTGTGATGTCTGGTGCGCTGACGGCAAGGCGGGTGCGCCGGGCCTTATCACCATTGAGTTGGCTGGCTGCGGCTGGACTGACGTTGGCGGCATTCTGCGTCGACAGACGGCCGCCGTTGGTGATGGTGATGGCACGCTGGGCCGTGATGGCCAGATTGCCGGTTTGTCCCGAGGAGGTTGGCCCGGCTTCTGCACTGATGGAACTGGCAGAGATGCGGCGGTCCGTATCCTGCCGGCCATCAATGCGGATGGTCTGTGCCTGTACGCCGATATTTCCGGCACGTCCGGCAGCGTTGGTGCTGGCACTGATCTGCCCCAGTCGCAGGAGTGAGAAGTCCTGTGCGGCACTGATCGAGATTTCGCCACTGTCGCCCTTCCCCTGGGTGGTGCTGGCAATGCCCGTCAGTACCTGGGCACTGTTGTTGGCACCGTCGATCGACACGTTGTCGGCCACGATGGTGGTTTTTCCGGCTTTGCCCGAGGTGCTGGTGGATGTCTTGATCTGACCGCCATTATTGAGAACGAGGCGGGAAGCCGTAATGTCGACGCTGCCGGCTTCTCCCCCCATGTCCTGTGCGGCCGGAGCAGCGGCGCCGGTTGTGGATGTTCCTGGCGCAAAGTGGGGCATGGATTCGGAAGAAATGCTGGCGATGCTGCCCTGACCATCCAGGGTCAGTGTGGCGGCCTGGATAGTGATGGGGGCACCCTTGCCGGAACCGCTGGTGTTACCGTTGATATTGCTGTTCGCAGCAATAGTCAGATCACCCTGGGTGGTGATGCGCAGGGCGCTGGCATCCACATTGCCATCGGTGGAGGCGGTAATGCCGCCCCGTTGATCGACCGTCAGGCTACCAGCCTGGATGGTCAGATTTGGTTTTTTGTTCGCCGGCAGAGCATTGATCTGAGCTGCTTGCCCTTGGCTGGCGAGATTGGAGACGGTCACTTTGCCGCCATTCGAGACGGTCATGGACTGCCGGGCGTTGATGGTCACATCACCGGTCATCCCGGCGGAGTTGCTGCCGGCTTCGGAACTGATGGTGCTGGACTTGAAGCCATTGACGGCACGCTGGCTGCCGTCTGGCAGCGTGATGTTGCCCTGGAATTCTTTCATGCCGTCGATGAGCAGTGTTCCGCTGTCGATACGGATGGCACCGGCACGGCCATTGGCGCCATAGGCACTGGCGTTGATTTCACCCAGCCGTCGCACCTGCAGACCGCTACTGGCGTTGATGGCAATTTCTTCGCTGTCGCCGCTGTGCGTGGTGGTATTGATGATGCCGGTGGTCTGGCGCACATTGTCATGGCCATCGATGTCGATGTCGCGGGCTTCGAGCAGGATGCGCCCGGAGTTGCCGGCACTGTTCGTCGAGCTGCGGATCTGGCCACCATTGCTGAGGCTCAACTGACCCGGCGTGACCAGATGGATGAGACCGCCGCTGCCGGTGGTGTCCTTCTGCCCGATGGCTTCAGAGGAGATGGTGGCCGAGTCGCCCTGGCCATCCAGCGTGATATTGGCAGCATTGATGTTGATGGCGGCAGCATTGCCCGAGCGCGAGGTGTTGCCATTGATGAAGGCGCGGCTGCCCAGGGTCAGGTCGCCGCCGGCACGTACATTGATCGAGCTGGCATGGCCGGCACCGCTGGTGCTGCCTTGCAGGGCGGCACTGCCATCGAGCGTGATATTGCGATGACTTTGCAGGTCGATGGTGCTGGCCTCGACATTGCCACTGGTCGAGGCAGAAATCAGGGCACCTTCCTTCAAGGTTACGTTGCCGGCTGTGATACGTACTGCCGAGGGAGTCAGTGCGGCCAGTTGCTGTGTCGTGACGGTGGCATCGTTTTGTCCGGAAATACCACCACGACGGGTGACGGTCAGATCTCCATCGGCCAGATCGAGGAGGATGGTTCCCGCCTGACCGCCCGAGCCAGGATTGGCGGCGGCAAATATGCCGGTCAAGCCTTTGCCATTTTGGCCATCGATCTCCAGACCATCTGCCTGCATGTGGATGGTGCCGGCCTTGCCCCGGGTGCTCGTGACGGTTTGTAGCTGACCGCCATTGGTCAGCCGCACGGCTTGGGCGGTGATGTCGATATTGCCGCCATCGCCGGTGGCATCCTGGCTGGTTGTCTGGCCGGGATTGGCTTTTAGTGTGCTGGCAACGATCATCGTTGCCTGGCCTTCGCCGTCGAGTGCCAGCCGGCCGGTCTTGATGTCGATGGCAGCGCCCTGGCCGGACAGGTAGGTGTTACCGTTGATGGCACTGCCCCGGGTCAGTTGCAGGTCGCCACTGGCTTTGAGTGTGGGGCTGTCGAAATCATTGGCGGCGAGCGGCTGTGGCTGGCTGCCAGTAGCGGCCATGCGGATGCTGGAAGCGTCGACATTGCCACGCGATTCGGTGGTGATGGTGCTGCCGTCAGACAGGATAATGTTACGTGCCATGATCGTCAGCCGCCCCGGATCGATGGTGGCGGGTTGGTTGGCTCGTGCTTCGTTTTTGACCGAGATGAGTGCCCCGTGGCGCAGACTCAGATCACCTGATGCCACGATACTGACCTGGCCGACGCGGCCAGAAGCGCCCTCATAGGCCTGGCTGATGATGCCGGTGTCACGGTTGGCGCTCCCCTTGTCGATCATGATATCGCCAGCATGGATGAGGACGGAGCCGACATCCTTGTTGCTCTTGGTCGAAGAATTGATCTGCCCGCCATTGCGGATGGTCAGCTCACCAGAAGCGGCAGGATGGCTACCACTCAGGGCGACCAGAGTTTCCTGACTGGGTTGGCCAACGGCAACGATACGCACATCACCACTCTCATTGCCGATGACGCTGCTGTCGATGAGCACATTGCTGGCAACGATCTGGATCGCCTTGTCCGTGCCGACGAACAGACCGGAGCGTACGGGCTGGCCAGGCGTGCCGACCGGATGGGTGCCGACGGACTGCACCGTGGCACGGCCGCCAGCAAGAAAACCGAAGGCTTCCGGAGCGACGCTCGAAAGCGTGCTGGGTTGTGCCGTATCCGCATAAAAGTTGCCATCGGCAAATTTTACGTAGTTGGCCGTGCTGACATAAAAAGCCCCAGGTACGTCAACGGATGCCCCGGCAGCAAAGGTTACTCCGGCCGGATTGATGAAGAAAAATCCCGGTGTCCCGGAGCCTGCCGCGCGCAGTCGCAGTGCGCCGGCAATCGTCGATGCCTCTCCCCCTGTCACCCGTGAGATGACATTGGCGATGTTGCTGCTGGTGGTGGTGAAGAGGGCTGATTCGCCCGATTTCAGGGAGAACGTCTGGAAGCTGTGGAACAGGTTGTTGCCGCTCAGTTTGCCCAGTGTTTGGGGAATCAGATAGTTCGGCCCGCTGAGGGTCTGTGCTGATCCGCCCAGGCTGGCATCCATCCGTATTTGTGCCTGGGTGGGTAGGCCGTACAGCAGGCTCCACAGACCAGCCAGGAGCAGGACATGGCGACGACGGAAGGGTATGTCTTTTGCAAAAGAGAGGTGTGATTTCATCAGAGCCAGTTCCCGATCAGGACGAAGGGTGCCCAAAAGAAAGGATGTTGCGTTGCCGGCTGACGCAGCAGGCGCAGTTGTGCCTGGCGTAGGGCTTCTGCTTTGCTTTGCTGCTTTTGTGTGAGCTCGGCATAAAGATATTGCATCAGCAATTTGGCAGCGTTGTCCTCGACCGGCCACAGGGTGCCCAACACGCTTTTGGCGCGTGCTTTGATGGCCGCACCGGAAATGCCCAGTGGCGCACGGTCATTACCTTCTGCCGTCTGGCAGGCAGACAGGCTCAATAGTTCAATGGGGGCTTTCTGGAATTTTTCAGATTTCAGCAACGCCTGTAATCCGTGGATATTGAGCACGTCGTCATAAGCCATGATGAAGCTGGTTTCGGCATTGCCACCGAAGATGCCGTGTGAGGCAATATGCAGGATGCGGTAGTCGCCGGATTTCACGGCATCCTGGAATTTTCCGACGGTAAATTCGCTGTCGAGCAGGCTCTGGCCACGCAGCACATTGCTGACACTGTGGATTTCGTCACGCACTCCCGGCAGGGCCAGGCTATCTCGCAGCGCCTGCAATCCGCTGTTCGTTACCGCAGGTGTGGCGGCGGTAGCTGGCGCAGTGGCGGTAGTGGCAGCACTGGAAGGGCGTCCGGGGGAGGCGGTATTGCCTTCATCCTTGATACGGACATCGAGGTTGCGGATCGCCCGCAACTCGGCATGTTGTGCCAGCCCGCCGAGGCCACGGTTGCTCGTTCCGCTGCCGGCATCCGGGGCGAGGATCTGTGCGGCCAGCAGCGGCTCCAGTTTGTCTACGACCGGCCCGGGGAGTGATAGTCCGGCTACCAGAGCAGACAGGCCGTTGCGTGCCGGCTCGCTGGCATTGGTCATACTCATGCCGGTCACCATGGAAATGGCGAACTTTTCGATGGCGTAACGCTGGCCATCATGCAGGGCGGCCAGTGGGATCAGACGGATGGCGCCATCCGGCACGACGATCAGACGTTCTATCCGTTGCGTCGTCAGTGTTTCCGCCAGCGGTGCCAGCAGCCAGTCGTTCAGCCGACGTGCCGAATTGCGTGTATCTGGCAGACCACGCCGCAGGCTGGCGGCATATTCTGTGGCTTCTTCGCGCAGCTCCGGGCTGCGCACGGCGACCTTGCGGCGAAAGATACCCTGATTGCTGACCAGCAAGAGCTCCAGCCGGTCGCTCAGGATCAGCGGATACAGAACGGCAGTGCCGGTGGGCAGGGCACGACTGATAGCGCCGGTACCATTGGCAGCACTGCTACTGCCCTGTGCGGTTTCAGTGGCACAGCGATCTCCCAGAAAGTCTTGCAACTCGGTCTGGCGGATCAGTTCCAGTGCTTGTACGGCCTGTTGCAGGTTGGCGGTGGCTGGCTCCTGGGCAGAGCGGTCGAGCTGGCTCAGGAGCAGGTCAATATAGGTGGTGTATATGGGCTCGAACAGGCTGCGGTAGGAAGATCGACCATCGCTGTATTCCACCGGAATGTCCTGGCGCACGCCATCAAGTTGCTCCACGACACGCCGATAGGCAGCCAGGGCGGCATGGTTTTGCCCGCTGGCCTTCAGCAGACGACCACGCCGCCATTCCAGTGCGATGTTCAGGTCGGCATTTTGTGCCGGGGGGATGCGTTCGGCCAGTGCCTGTCCCTGTGCGATCAGCGCCAGGGCATCGGCCGTGCGCCCTTGATTTTCGTACAGCTGCGCCAGGGCATCGAAGGACTCAACCGTCAACCGCGGATCTTGCGCACGCTCGGCCAGCTTTCTTGCGGTGTCGAGATGGCCATAAGCGATGCGACGCAAGGGGGCACCGAGTTGCGTTGCCTGGTCGCCAAGATTCAGATGATGACGTGCCAACCCGGGGGATGCGCCGGCTTGATTGAGCTCAGCCGACAGCGACTGGATGTGTGCCGCCTTGTCCTGCTCGGGCAGGCTGCGCAGACGATTCAGCTGGACGCTCCAGTAAGTGTCTGCATCATCGCCGGCTAGTTTCAGGCCTTCGGTGTAATAGTTTTCTGCCGAGGTGTGCCGTTTGAGTTCCTGGTTCAGGTTGCCCAGATATACGGCATAGCGTGCCCGTTCGCGTCCCTGGCTGGAGCGATAGGCAATCAGCAGGGGCGGTTCGGCCTCGGCCAGATGTCGTGCCTGGAGCAGTGTCACTCCGAGTTCGCCGGCTGCACGTTGTTGCCACTCGGTGGCTCCGGTGGCTCCGGCAATTTTTCCTGCCTGTGTGAATGTTCCGATGGCTTCGCGAAGCTGCCCTTGCTGGCGCTGGGTCATGCCTCGTTCCATCAGTCCGGCCGCCGTCATCGTGACAGGGATATGGCTTGTGGCATTTGCGGTCGTCGAGTTTCCCGGTTGGTGAACATCCTGTGCCTGGGCGGACAGTGTGCTCCCCAGCAGGGCGACCATGATGAATACGCGACCTATCGTCCGGGTACGGAAAGACTTCATCATCCTCACCATCCTTATCCTCGCTGATGAATTTGCCGCGTGGGCAATGTGAGACCAATACTGCGGAAAAATACACCTACCTGCCTGATACGTCAGGGTTGCGCCATCTTCGGTCAGGCCCGGCCAGAATGGATTCGATTCGATCGGTGTTGCCTTTTTGGGCCATTCGCCGGTCTCATGAGATGGCGCATCGTAATCCATGCATCACAACCCGTAGCCACCCGAGACGGCCAAGGTCTGTCCGGTGACGTAATGAGCGGTGGCGAGAAATAATACTGCGTCAGCGACTTCTTGCGGCTGGCCGTAACGCTTGAGACAGAGATTGCGCATGACGGCCTGGTGCCAGCGTTCATCAAAGTGCCCCTGTTCACGCAGGCGCAGGAAGATGCCACTTTCGATGACGCCGACCGCTACTGCATTGGCGCGGATGCCGTACCGCCCTTCCTCACGGGCGATGCCGCGCAAGAGAGCATCGTTGCAGGCCTTGGGTGCGACGGACAGGGCATCACCATCCGGCCAGCGGGTCAGGCCGCAGGTCGACAAATGGATATAGCTACCACCGCCATGCGCCCGCAGATGTGGCAGGGTGTGGTGCACGACATGGAAGAAACCGTTGCTGTCGGCTTCCATCACCTGTCGCCATTGTTCCGGTGTCAGCTCGCCGATGCGTTGCTGGTCGATATCCGAGCCACTGGCGATGATGACGGTATGGATGCGCTGCAGCGCCGTGACTTCGGCTACCAGTGCCCCAACCGCTTCGGCATCGGCGATGTCGACGGCATGAACGCTGGCCTGGCAGCCCAGGGCGCGGATGCCGGCGGCGACTTCTTCGGCACGGGTACGGTTATGCCGGCAGGTCAGTGCCACATCGCACCCCTGCTGCGCCAGCGCGGCACAGATGACGCCGCCCATGCCGCCGCTGCCGCCGATCACCAGAGCAGCGCCTTCCGGGAAACGGGAGAATGGGAACGATGGGGGAGATGCCTGGGTCATCGCGTCGCTCTGTCAGATAGGTAAAAGAATGGCGAGGAGGTGGGTGGAAGGTGAGGCTGTGCTTGTTGTATCAGCGACCACAACCACCGTTCGGTGCTTCCTGTTCGACGGCAAAACGCACCAGCGGGCGACGCTTGCGGCCCTCCTTGCTGCGTTCGTGGTTGTCCCGGTTATTGACGACGGGTTCCAGTGGCGCGGCGTGGCGGGCGGCCTGCTGGCGTTCGACGCTGACGCTGCCGTAGTCGGTTGTGCGCTGGTGCGGTGTGCGCCCGGCGGCTAGGATCAGGGCTTCGAGCTCCTGCGGCGATTTTCCTTCGCCGTGGGTGGCACCGGCCGAGCGGGTGATGGTTTCGTTCATCAGCGTGCCGCCCAGGTCGTTGGCTCCAGCCGCCAGTACCGCTTGAACGCCCTCGTCGCCCAGCTTGACCCACGAGGCCTGGATGTTGTCGATCTGGCCGTGCAGCGCCAGTCGTGCCACGGCATGCACCAGCAGAACCTCGCGGAAGGTGGGCCCCATGCGGGCACGTCCCTTGAGATACAGCGGGGCTTCCATCGGTACGAAGGGCAGCGGCACGAATTCGGTGAAGCCGCCGGTGCCCACCTGCAGGTCGCGCACGCGGCGCAGGTGACGGGCCCAGTGCCGGTAGCGGTCGACATGGCCGAACATGAGGGTGGCGGTGGTTTTCAGGCCGACGACATGTGCCGTCTCGATCACCTGCATCCATTGGCGTGTGTTGATTTTGTCGGGGCACAGCACGGCGCGTACTTCGTCATCCAGTACTTCAGCCGCCGTCCCCGGCAACGTGTTGAGCCCAGCAGCCTTGAGGCGGCGCAGATAATCTTCGACCGGCATGTCCAGCGTAGCCGCACCCTGCCAGACTTCCAGCGGCGAGTAGGCATGGATATGCACATCGGGTGCGGCGCTGCGCACGATATCGAGGATGTCGAGATAGGTCTGGCCGGTGTAATCCGGATGAATGCCGCCCTGCATGCACACTTCGGTCGCACCACGCGCCCAGGCTTCGCTGCTGCGGCGGGCGATTTCATGGGCATCGAGGTCATACGGCTGGCCGCGCAGATTCTCCGACAGCTTGCCTTTCGAGAAGGCGCAGAACTGGCATTTGAAGTAGCAGACGTTGGTGTAGTTGATATTGCGCGTGACGACGAAGCTGACGCTGTCGCCCTTCAGCTGTTGGCGCAAGCGGTCGGCGGCCTGGCAGACATAGGCAAACTCCGGGCCACGCGCCTGGAACAGGCGCACGATCTCGGCTTCGGCCAGCTCTTCGCCGGCCTCGGCGCGGGTGACGATGGTGTGCAGGTCGGCAGCGATCCGGGGTTCATCCACTGTCGCATGGAGCCAGCGCAGTTCTTCTGTCGGCAGCGGCTGGCCCTGTCCGGCTACCCAGCCGTCCGTGCGCGGCAGGCCATCGCCGTCGATGCGTTGCAGCAGCGCCGTGCGCAGGCGTTCATCCACCCAGCGCTGTGGCTCGAGTGCGTATTGCGGATAGATGGTCAGGCGTTCCTGCAGATATTTGCCGGTGGCAGCGGTTTCTTGCGCCAGTTGGTCGAGATGCGGCCAGGGCGCTTCGGGATTGACGAAATCCGGCGTCACGGGGGATACCCCGCCCCAGTCGTTGATGCCGGCAGCGATGAGTTGCGGCAGCACGCCGGGATTGAGGTTCGGCGGCACCTGCAGGCTCATGTCTGAGCCAAAAATCAGGCGTGCCACGGCGATGGTCCACAGCAGATCGTCGAGATCCGGTTCCGGTGCATTGGCCATCCGTGTGTCGGGCTTGGCGCGGAAGTTCTGGATGATGATTTCCTGCAGGTGGCCGTAGCGTTCGTGCAGGTCGCGCAGTACCAGCAGCGATTCGACGCGCTCGCGGCGTGTCTCGCCGATGCCGATGAGGATGCCGGAAGTAAAGGGAATGCTCTGTTCGCCGGCCAGCCGCAGGGTCTCGATGCGTCGTGCTGGCACCTTGTCGGGCGAGCCGTGGTGCGGCATGCCTTTTTCACACAGTCGCTCGGCGGTCGATTCCAGCATCAGCCCCATCGACGGCGAAACCTGGCGCAGCATCGCCAGTTCGGCAGCATCCATGCAGCCGGGGTTGACGTGTGGCAGCAGGCCAGTCTGCCGGAAGATTTCACCGGCGACATGGGCGACGTATTCCAGAGTGCTCTGAAAGCCCATCGCGGCCAGTGCATCCCGGGCGGCCTGATAGCGCAACTCGGGTCGTTCACCCAGTGTCAGCAGTGCTTCCTTGCAGCCCTGCCGGGCCGCTTCATGGGCGGCAGTCAGCACTTCGTCGAGCGACATATAGGCCGCCCCGACCTCGCGCGGTGTGCTGGCGAAGGTGCAGTAATGGCAAACATCGCGGCACAGCTTGGTCAGCGGCAGGAACACCTTGCGCGAGTAAGTGATGACGTGGCGAAACCCCTGGTCACGCAGGGTGGCTGCCTGTGCCATCAGCGCTGCCGTATCCGTCACATCGGCCAGCGCCAATGCTTGTGCGTGGTCGTAAGGGCACCCGTGTGACGTAGGATGGGCGGGTACAGCACGCAGCAATTCGGGGGCAACGATGTCGTTCATGGGGGGGGCGGGCAGTGCCACGGTCAGCCAGTCGAAGGCGTGATTTTACAAGGCACATCGTCGGCGCGCCATTTCGGTGGTGTTGCGACAGTATTGCGGCACTGCAACGGTGCGTCGGCATATTCACGGGCCGGCCGCAGGGGAGGGTATGGGATTTTTGTTGCAGCCGACAGGCTCTGGGATGGAGAGCAGTCAGTCGATGGATGTGGATGTGTGCGGCAGGAAGCGAGAGAAGCTCTCTGGCAGTGGTGCATTTTCCAGGCTGCGCTGGGTGAAGAGGTAACGCCCGTCGCACACAAAACCCCGTGTGTCCCAGGCTACAGCGTTCAGCGCATCACGCAGCGCGTGCAGGTCGCTGGTCGGGTCATGCGGAAAGAGGGCCAGTACCGCGCCATCGAAGTGCATGCAGTGATGCAGGAAGAAAGGCAGCTTTTCGCGGGTGCGGCCATTGACGTAAATGCGCGGTGCCTGGGTTTGCGGATAACCGCGTCCCCAGTGCCACCAGTTACCTTCGTCGAAGGGGCGGATGCCGCGTGAGATCAGGCGCTCCTTGTGGGGCTGCAGGGCGGGTGGTGGTGGATCGTCCTTGTTCACCCAGATCATGCGCCGTGTCTGGCCGGTCTTGATGGTGCTGGAACAGACAAATTCGCGGTTGCCGTATTCCTCGCTGGCATACAGCTCGTCTGCCCCGGAGACTGCGCCGACCTTGATGCTGGCGATGTCGCGCAGATGCAGGCTGGATTCTTCATGGGTAAACATCAGGTGGCCGGCGGCCTCCACCAGATGACGTTGTTGCCAGTTGGGGGTGGCCAGGGCCGTGGCCAGCTTGTCGCGCACGCCGATTTCAGCGTAGTCCATCGTGCGGTCGAACAGTCCTTTCTGGAAGCGCCAGATCAGGCAGTTTGGTACGGCCGCATCGAATACCCGGGCATCACCCAGATCGATGGCATGGGTGATGGTTCCTTGCCCGAGCAGCCAGCGGTTGAGCTTCACGCTGGAGGTAGTCTTGAGGAAATCGCGCGGGGTAATGAAGATCAGCTCGCCGCCATTGAGCAGATGGCGGACGGCCTTTTCGATGAAGAACAGATAAAGATTGGTGCGCCGGTCGAACATCCGGGAGCGCAGTCGTGCCAGCGTTGCCGGCGCAATGTCCTGATAGCGCACATAGGGTGGATTGCCGATGATGGTCTCGAAGCGCTCCGTTTCGGGGTAGGCGAAAAAATCCATCCGCAAACTGCCCGGTGGGGCATGGCGGGCATCCAGTTCGATCGTCACACAGCCTGGCAATGCCCGTGAAAACGCGCCATCGCCGCAGGACGGTTCGAGCACCCGGCCAGGGTTCTGCCGCAAGGCCAGCATGGCCCGCACCACGGTGTCCGGGGTGAATACCTGGCCGAGGGTGGCGATGTCGTGGGTCATGGGCAGGAAGGAGATGTGGCGGAAGATGCTGAGCACGGCATTATCGTCACAATTTGATGCCACCGCGTTATGAGTCGGGGGTCTGGGTAACGATCTCTGGAATGAGCGACATTGCGGCATTGCTACATTGCCAGCAGGGCAATCGCATTTGAGATTTTTTCTATCCTCTGTTCAGCCTTCAACAGATTCGCATTCTTTAGCCTTTGCCGGGACTCGCCCCACCTCTACGGGTGGCACCGCCCTCTGGGCTCCCGCCGGCGAGTGACTTTCTTGTTGCGCGACAAGAAAGTCACCAAAGAATCGCGCCCCGCTTCATCGGCCTGGCTGCGCCAGGCTCCCCTCCCGCTGCCCTTGCCGGCCGGCCGGCGATGCAACTCGCCTACGGATCAAATAGTATCACCGAGCACCGCCGGACTTCCCCGCCCATCAAGGACATCGCTCGGCGACTCAGAAGGGGAAAAGGGCACGCCACTCACCCTTCAGTGTTTATCGGGGAGTAAGGAAATTCAAATGCGATTGCCCTGGACATTGCCAGAGCCTCCGGTTGTGCCGCCCCGGGATCGGTTATCCTGTCCGGCTGTTTTTTTCGCCAGGATTGAATGATGCACCGGCAGCCAGGTTATCCGCGGGATCGTGATTTGCGCGCGCTCAGGAAGCTTGAACAGGGCATCGAGGCGCAGCTCCGGATCGACCGCCATCACGGTGAGCGGGAGCGTCGCGAGCTCGATCTGGCCTCCTGTTTTCCGCAAGGACATTTTGCCTTTGCCGGGCAGGTGGCAGGCTTCCGGCGCACGCTGGATCCAGAAGTCGTGTGTTGCCAGATCCGGCACGAGGAGGTACGGCCGGGGTATCTCTACGTGAATGTTCGGCGTCACCGCTGTGTCGTGCTGGATTGAGTCGCGGCAGAAGTTCTGGCGGTGTGTGGCACCATGATGGTGCCTGGTCAGAGGCGGCGCACCATGTTGATGCGCACTCCGGTCGTGGTGGGCGTAGTTTTCCCCTGAAAGGCGCGGCGTCAGGGCATCGGTGAGGCTGGCACTGGTTTTGCATTGATATTCCATTTGCGCCCCGGCCATCATGGGGAAGACGGAAGACGATATCGATATGGAACCTCTCAAACACGCCGCCGATGTGCTGTTCATCCTGCTCGGTGCCATCATGATCTTGGCGATGCATGCCGGATTCGCCTTTCTCGAGCTGGGCACCGTGCGCCGCAAGAATCAGGTCAATGCCCTGGTCAAGATTCTGGTTGATTTTGCCGTCTCGACGCTGGCCTATTTCTTTATTGGCTACTCGGTTGCCTACGGCATACATTTTTTTGACAGTGCACAGGTGCTGGCGCAGAGGAACGGCTATGAAATGGTGCGCTTCTTTTTTCTGCTGACCTTCGCCGCGGCCATCCCTGCCATTGTGTCTGGCGGCATTGCCGAACGGGCAAGGTTTCATCCGCAGCTTGTGGCTACCTTCCTGCTGGTGGGACTGGTGTACCCTTTTTTCGAAGGGATTTCCTGGAACCATGCTTATGGCATTCAGGCGCTGCTCAAGTCCTGCTTTGGTGAGGAGTTTCATGATTTTGCCGGCTCCGTCGTGGTGCATGCAGTGGGAGGCTGGATCGGACTGGCAGCGGTATTGATGCTCGGTGCCCGGCGCGGGCGTTATCACAAGGATGGTGCCATGTCGGCGCATCCGCCATCGAGCATCCCGTTCCTGGCGCTGGGGGCGTGGATTTTGACGATCGGCTGGTTTGGCTTCAACGTGATGAGCGCACAGACGCTCGACAAGATTTCCGGTCTTGTCGCCATGAACTCACTGATGGCCATGGTGGGCGGCACGCTGATGGCCTGGTTTGCCGGAAAGAACGACCCAGGGTTCGTCCATAACGGCCCGCTGGCCGGGCTGGTCGCGGTGTGTGCCGGTTCGGATGTGATGCACCCTCTTGGGGCACTCATCACGGGTGGATTGGCGGGTGGGCTGTTCGTCCTGATGTTTACCCTGACGCAAAACCGCTGGAAGATCGATGATGTGCTCGGGGTCTGGCCATTGCACGGGCTGTGCGGCGCACTGGGGGGGATTGCCGCGGGTATCTTTGGCCATCGGGCGTTGGGTGGCCTGGGGGGCGTGAGTTTGCTGTCGCAGCTGGTCGGTACCTGCCTGGGGGTTGCGATTGCTTTTGCCGGCGGCCTGCTGGTTTATGGTGGCCTCAAAAAAGTGCTGGGTATACGTCTCCGTCTCGATGCCGAGGAGGAATTCAATGGTGCTGACCTGTCCATCCACCGGATCACGGCTGCGCCCGAGCGGGAAACGCTCTGGTAGAGCGGGCAGAGGCTCGTTCCGGTCATGCCAGGGTTACCTGGTTGTCCGCTAACCTGGTGCCGGGTGGCCTGATATTCCGGATTAGCGGATTAGCGGATTAGCGTCGCCCGCCCAGGATGGAGCCGAGTACGCCACGCAGGATTTGCCGGCCGATTTCCCGGCCGACGGTTCCGGCTACGCCGCGTGCCGCACTTTTGGCAGCGGCTTCGAATACGCCTTCACGGTGGCCGCCGCGCGGGCCGGTAGTGCCGCCGAGCAGTCCGCCCAGGGTGCTGCCTATGTTGCCCAGCAGGCTACCGTCTTCTGCGGGTGGATGGGATGTGGATGCTATGGAGGGGGCGGGTGGCGTGTCGTATTGCGGGGCAGCGGACGGGCGGCTGATGGTCGCAGCGTTGCGGGCTGGTGGTGGCGGCAGGGCTCCGGGGCGTGCCGATGAGGCAGCGGAGGCTGTCGTTCCCTTGAGCCGCTCATAGGCCGACTCGCGGTCGATGGCGGTGCGGTACTTGGTGCATAGCGGTGCGGCCTCGGTGAGGTTTTGTCGTTCGACCGGGGTGAGCGGACCCAGGCGTGAGGCGGGCGGAAAGATGAATGCACGCTCGACCACACCGGGGCGGCCTTTGTCATCGAGAAAGGAAACCAGCGCTTCGCCCACCCCCAGCTCGCCGATGACGCTGGCGGCATCGAATTTCGGATTGGCTCGCAGGGTCTGGGCGGCTACTTGTACGGCTTTCTGGTCGCGTGGGGTGAAGGCACGCAGGGCATGCTGGATGCGGTTGCCGAGCTGGCCGAGGATTTTTTCGGGCACATCGAGCGGGTTTTGGGTGACGAAATAGACACCGACCCCTTTCGAGCGGATGAGTCGCACGACCTGTTCGACCTTGTCGACCAGGGCCGGCGGAGCATCGGTAAACAGCAGATGGGCTTCATCGAAAAAGAAGACCAGACGAGGCTGCTCCAGGTCGCCGGCTTCGGGCAGCTGTTCGAACAGCTCGGCCAGCAGCCACAGCAGGAAGGTGGCGTAGAGCGTCGGGGCGTTGATGAGCTTTTCGGCGGCCAGCACGTTGATGACGCCGCGTCCGTTGTCATCGACCTGCATCAGGTCGTGGATGTCGAGCATAGGCTCGCCGAAGAACAGGTCACCGCCCTGTTCTTCCAGCACCAGCAGGCCGCGCTGGATGGCACCGATGGAGGCGGCGGCGATGTTGCCGTATTCGCTAGTGAAGTTTTTGGCGTTATCGCCGACATGCTGCACCATGGCTCGCAGGTCTTTCAGGTCGAGCAGCAGCAGGCCCTGGTCATCGGCAATCTTGAAAACCAGTTGCAGCACGCCGGTTTGCGTGTCGTTGAGATTGAGCAGACGCGCCAGTAGCAGTGGGCCCATGTCGGAAATGGTGGCGCGTACCGGGATGCCGTTGTCACCAAAGACATCCCAGAACAGGGCCGGGTTGGCAAAGGGGGTGTAGCTATCGAGCCCCAGTTCCTGCACACGTTTCTCGAGTTTGGGTGTCAGTGTGCCGGCAGCGGCCACGCCTGACAGGTCGCCTTTCACGTCGGCCATGAAGACGGGTACCCCGATGTAGGACAGACGCTCCGCCAGCGATTGCAGGGTGACAGTCTTGCCCGTGCCCGTGGCACCGGTAATCAGACCGTGACGGTTGGCCATCTGCGGCAGCAGGGCGGGGAAAACGTCGGCATCGACGGCTTTGGCAAGGTAGAGCGGCTCGGACATGGTGGCGGGATATGAGATATGAAATGTGAATGTGGCAACGTGGCAACGTGGCAACGTGGCAATGTGAACGTCAGGATATTTTATCGTGCCAAGGTGTGGCGGCGGGGTGGCCGGTACACCGGGCTGTTAAAATATATGGCTCGAGGGGTGCCGGGATGGTGCCCGTTTATGCTATTCACCTATTCAGGAATTTCAAAGGATTCGACATCATGGCAGGTCATTCCAAATGGGCCAACATCCAGCACCGCAAGGGGCGTCAGGATGCCAAGCGGGGCAAGGTATTTACCAAACTCATCAAGGAAATCACGGTGGCCGCCAAAATGGCGGGGGGGGATGTGAATTTCAATCCACGGCTGCGTCTGGCGGTGGATCGAGCCAAGGGCGAGAACATGCCGGCGGACAACATCAAGAATGCTATCAAGCGCGGCACCGGCGAGCTGGAAGGGGTGAATTACGAGGAACTGCGCTATGAAGGTTATGGCATCAACGGCGCGGCGGTGATTGTCGATTGCCTGACCGATAACAAGGTGCGTACTGTCGCCGATGTGCGCCATGCCTTCAACAAGAACGGGGGCAACCTGGGAACGGATGGCTCGGTGGCCTTCCTGTTCAAGCATTGCGGCCAGCTGATTTTTGCGCCGGGGACGAACGAGGATGCGCTGATGGAGGCTGCGCTGGAGGCTGGTGCAGAGGACGTGCTGACGAATGACGATGGTTCGATCGAGGTCATCACGCCGCCGCATGATTTCGTGGCCGTCAAGGAAGCGCTGGAAAAGGCCGGTTTTGCGACAGAGCTGGGCGAGGTCACCATGAAGCCGGCCACCGAGAGTGTGTTTGCCGGCGAGGATGCCCTCAAGATGCAGAAGCTGCTGGATGCGCTGGATGCACTGGATGATGTACAAGATGTTTATACCAATGCGGTAATCGAGGAGTGAGTCGCAACGCATCCTGTTTTGCCCCGTTGCGGGTGGGCTCGTGACCTTGCGGATTCTGGGCATCGACCCGGGCTTGCGGATGACCGGCTTTGGCGTCATCGAGCAGCAGGGCGGGACGTTGCGCTACATCGCCAGCGGCTGTGTGCGTACCGGCGACAAGGACGATCTGCCGGCACGGTTGAAGACACTGCTCGAAGGCATCCGTGAAGTGGTGGCGATTTATGTTCCGCAGCAGGCGGCGATCGAAAAAGTGTTCGTGAATGTCAATCCGCAATCGACGCTGCTGCTCGGCCAGGCGCGTGGTGCGGCAATCAGCGCGCTGGTGCTGGCCGGGTTGCCGGTGGCGGAATACACGGCCTTGCAGATCAAGCAGGCGGTGGTGGGACACGGCAAGGCGGCCAAGGAACAGGTGGGGCACATGGTGCAGCGCCTGCTGGCGCTGGAGGGTGCGCCCGGCAAGGATGCCGCCGATGCACTGGCTTGTGCTATCTGTCATGCCCATGGCGGGCAGGGGCTGGGGGCACTGGCCACGGCCGGCCGGCGGGTGCGGGGCGGGCGGCTGCTGTGAGTTTGCCACCACTGCCGGCAGCCCCTGGCGAGCCGGAGATTGCGCTGCTGCTCCATCGTCTGCGCTGCTATTTTCTGGCGACGCGGCCGGCTTTTCTGTCGGCCACGCTGGTGGCCGTCCTGCTGGGGCTGGCCGGGGCGCATGCCGACGGGGTTGCGTTGCAGCCCGTCCCGGCGGTATTGACCCTGCTCTTTGCCCTGGTGGCGCATGCCGCGGCCAATGTGCTGAACGATTATTACGATGCGCTCAATGGTACGGATGCGGCCAATGTCGAGCGCGTCTTTCCGTATACGGGCGGTAGTCGTTTCATCCAGAACGGCGTGCTGAGTTTGCGTCAGACGGCGTGGTTTGGCGGGCTGTTGCTGCTGTCGCTGGTTCCGGCCGGCCTGTGGCTGGCCACGCGGGCGGGTGCCTCCTTGCTGTGGACGGGGGCGCTGGGGATGCTGGTGATCTGGGCTTATTCGGCGCCGCCGCTCAAGCTGGTCAGTCGCGGGCTGGGTGAGGGCGCGGTAGCGGTGGGCTGGTTGCTGGTGATCCTCGGCGCCGACCAGATACAACGGGGGCAGCTGGCGTTCATGCCGCTGGTCTGTGGCATGAGTTACGCGCTGCTGCTGGCCAGCCTGCTCTACATCAATCAATTTCCCGACCGGCGGGCGGATGAGGCGGCCGGCAAGCGCACCCTAGTCGTCCGGCTGGGGGCGCAGCGGGCGCGTTGGGGCTATCTCCTGCTGGTGCTGGGGGCACATGGCGGGCTGCTGACCGCGCTCCTCCTGGAAATGCTGCCGGCGGCAACGGCAGTGGCCTTGCTGACGCTGCCGTTGCAACTACGCGCTGCATATGGCCTGTGGCAGCATGCGGCTGCTCCTGGTCAGCTGACTCCAGCCATCCGGTTGACCATTGCCGGCCTGCTGCTGCATGGCCTGTTGCTGGCGGGGGCGTTGTCATTACAGGGAGGAAGAACATGATTGGTCGTTTGACAGGCGTATTGGTAACCAAGAATCCGCCGCAAATCTTGCTCGATGTACAGGGGGTCGGCTATGAAATCGATGTGCCGATGAGCACCTTTTACCACCTGCCGGCGGCGGGCGAGAAAGTGGCGCTGCAGACGCATCTGATCGTGCGTGAGGATGGCCATCTGCTGTACGGCTTTTTGACAGAGGATGAGCGTGCTGCGTTCAGGCAGTTGTTGAAGATCACCGGAGTGGGGGCGCGGATTGCTCTGGCGGTACTCTCCGGGCTGTCGGTGCGGGAGCTGGCGCAGGCCGTGACCTTGCAGGAAACTGGCCGGCTGGTGAAGATTCCCGGCATCGGCAAGAAGACGGCAGAACGTCTGCTGCTGGAGCTGCGCGACCGCCTGCCCAAGGCGGTGGCAGGCTCGGTGGCGGCGGATAATTTTGCACCAGCGCCGGCGGATGACATCCTCAATGCCTTGATGGCGCTGGGCTACAACGAGCGGGAAGTGTTGCCGGTACTGAAGACCCTGCCGGAGGGTGTGGCGGTATCCGAGGGCATACGTCAGGCATTGAAGCTGCTGTCTAGGGCGTGATGCCGTTCATCTCGGATAAACTTGCAGCCTTATGGCCATCGAAACCGATAACCTGAGCAGTAGCAGCGGCGGCGGCAGCCGGCTGATTTCTGCGGTGACGACACCGCAGGAGGACGTGCTGGAGCGCGCCTTGCGGCCGAAAATGCTGGAGGAGTACGTCGGCCAGCAAAAAATCCGCGATCAGCTGGAAATCTTCATCCATGCCGCCCGCAAGCGCAGCGAGTCGCTCGACCATGTGCTGCTGTTTGGTCCGCCGGGACTGGGCAAGACTACGCTGGCACACATCGTGGCGCATGAGATGGGCGTCAATCTGCGCCAGACTTCCGGGCCGGTGCTGGAGCGTGCCGGTGATCTGGCAGCCATCCTGACCAATCTCGAGCCGCATGACGTACTGTTCATCGACGAGATTCACCGTCTGTCGCCAGTGGTCGAGGAAATTCTCTATCCGGCGCTGGAAGATTTTCAGATCGACATCATGATTGGCGAGGGGCCCTCGGCACGTTCGGTCAAGCTCGATCTGCCGCCGTTCACGCTGGTCGGGGCGACGACCCGTGCCGGCATGCTGACCAATCCGCTGCGCGATCGCTTTGGTATCGTTGCCCGGCTGGAGTTTTACACGCCAGAGGAATTGGCCAGGATTGTCAGCCGTTCTGCCGCACTGCTCAAGGTACAGATTGCCGCAGATGGGGCGATGGAGATTGCGCGGCGTTCGCGTGGCACGCCGCGTATCGCCAATCGCCTGCTGCGGCGGGTGCGGGATTATGCCGAGGTCAAGGCGGATGGCCACATTACGCGCACTGTGGCGGATGCTGCGCTGGTCATGCTGGATGTCGATCCACTCGGGCTGGACTTGATGGACCGCAAGCTACTGGGGGCGATGCTGGAGAAGTTTTCCGGCGGGCCGGTAGGCGTCGATAATCTGGCGGCAGCCATCGGCGAAGCGCGTGACACCATCGAGGATGTGCTGGAGCCGTATCTGATCCAGCAAGGATATTTGCAGCGCACACCGCGTGGCCGCATGGCAACGCCGGCCATCTGGCGACATTTCGGCCTGCAACCGGAAACGGTGCGTTCGCCAGAGCTGTGGGATGATGCGGCCGGCTGAATGATGAAAGCATGTTGATGGAAGCACGGAACTTTGTTTATCCGCTGCGTATCTACTACGAGGATACGGACGCCGCCGGCATGGTTTATTACGCCAATTACCTCAGGTTCATGGAACGGGCACGCACCGAATGGCTGCGTGCGCTCGGTTTCGAGCAGTCGCGCATGGTCCAGACGCATGGGGTGGCGTTTGTGGCCCGCTCGGCGGCGGTGGAGTATCTGCGGCCGGCACGGCTGGACGATGCCTTGACCGTTGTCAGCAGCATCGAATCGCTGGGACGTGCCCAGGTCGTTTTCGATCAGCAGGTACAGCGTGGTGCGGAAACACTGGCTACCGGCCGGATCCGCATTGCCTGTGTCGACCCTGCCTGTGGCCGTCCGGTTGCCCTGCCTGCGGTACTGCATGCACTGTTTGCCCGGCTGTTGCCCGAGCCCGCCTGAATTCAAAAGAAAGACGCTCATGAATGTGACCCAGGACCTTTCCATCATCGAACTGATCGCCAATGCCAGTCTGGTGGTCAAGCTGATCTTGCTGCTGCTGATGGGTGTTTCCGTGATGTCGTGGTACTGGATTTTCCGCAAGTGGTTCGCCTTGCGCGATGCACGGGTACGCACGGATGCCTTCGAGCGCGAGTTCTGGAGTGGCGGCGACCTCAATGCGCTGTATCAGGCAGCGGTGCATAGTCGTCATGACAGTGGCGCACTGGAGCACATCTTCGAGGCCGGCTATCGGGAATTCACCAAGCTGCGTGGCCAGAAAACGGCTGATCCGTCGATGATCGTCGATGGTGCGCGACGCGCCATGCGTGCCACCTATCAGCGCGAGATCGATGCGCTCGATGCCCATCTGTCCTTCCTGGCTTCGGTGGGGTCGGTGTCGCCCTATGTCGGCCTGTTCGGTACGGTGTGGGGCATCATGCATTCCTTCCGCGGGCTGGGGCAGATGAGCTCGGCCACACTGTCGACTGTGGCTCCCGGGATTGCCGAGGCGCTGGTGGCCACCGCCATCGGCCTGTTTGCCTCGATTCCGGCAGTGGTGGCCTACAACCGCTATGCCCATGATGTCGATCGTCTGTCGGTGCGGCTGGAAAGCTTCATGGAAGAGTTCTCAAATATCCTGCAACGTCAGTTGCGCTGAACCGCAGGAGCCCGCCATGCGACAGCGCCGTCAGATGAACCAGATCAACGTCGTGCCTTATATCGACGTGATGCTGGTATTGCTGGTGATCTTCATGGTCACGGCACCGATGATCCAGACCGGCAGCGTCGATCTGCCCAGTGTGGCCAAGACCAATCCGCCGCCGGTAGCACCGCTGGAAGTCATCATTCATGCCGATGGCACGCTGGCATTGCGTGACCGTGGCAAGGGCGGGAGTGAGCAGGCCGTGAGCCATGAGGTGCTGGTGGCGCGGCTGAAGGCAGCACAGCAGAAAAACGCCCAGCAGGCCGTGCTGATTGCCGGCGACAAGAATGTGCGTTATGAGGCCGTGCTCAAGGTCATGGATGAGCTGCAGAGAAGCCAGCTAACGAAGATCGGCCTGCTGGTACAGCCCCCGGCAGCCGCGCCTGTCGCGCCGTGATGACGCCATGAGCGGCGCGACCTTCCCGCTTGCCGATGAAATGCTGCGCCGGGTGGCGGCGGCCGATGCTGGCAAGCATGTTTCGCTGCTGCTGACTCTGCTGGTGCATTTCGCCCTGGTGATGTTTTTGTTGTACGGCATCCAGTGGCAAACCAAGGTCAGCGAGGCTGTCGAGGTCGAGCTGGTGCGTGCATCGCCTTTACTACCGCCGTCGGCTTCCCGCGCATCCGAAGACCCTCCGGTACCGCCACCGGTCGTGAAATCTGCGCCTCCCGTTCCGGAACCGAAAAGCGCCGCACGTGTCGAACCGCCATCGCCACCACCTCCCCGGGCGACCGAGGCAAAACCGGATAAGCCGGACATTGCCCTGCGGGATGAACAGAAGGAAAAGAAGGAAAAGTCCTTGCCGCGCACATCGCCTCAGCCTCAGCATCCGCCGCCACGTGAGCTGCCCGCGCTTCACCCCCAACCCCAAGCGGATACCTTCCAGAAACAGCTGGAACAGGAATTGCGCCGCACTGCGGCCGAGCGCAAGACCGCAGAAGCGAGCAGTGCGGCCGCCCGGGAGCTGGTGGATTTCCAGTCAGCCCAGGCAGCACAGGCAAAGAGCCGCGCCATGATCGATTATGTGGGCAAGATCCGTGCCCGCATCCGCAGCAATATCATTTTGCCGCCAGACATCAAGGGTAATCCGGAAGCCATTTTTGAAGTGGTGCAGTTCCCCAGTGGCGAGATTCTCAGTGTGCATCTGAAAAAATCTAGCGGTCATGCCGCGTATGATGCCGCCGTCGAGCGTGCCATCCACAAATCCTCTCCCCTGCCCAAGCCGGAAAGTGGAGCGTTGTTTTCCCGGACGCTGGAGCTCAGATTCCATCCACTGGATGACTGACGATATAATTTCACGATGCTGAAAATACCTCATTTACCTCATGCTTCACGCCAGATTTCGTGGCGTCTGGCCGGTGTTCTGGCCTCGCTTCTGCTGTCCATGGTGCCTCCCGCACAGGCGCAGTTGTCCATCGAAATCACGGGGGCTGGTGCCAACCGTCTGCCGGTTGCCGTGGCCGAGTTTGCCGGCGAACGGCTGACCTCGCAGTCCCTGACGGCCGTGTTGCGAGCCGATCTCGAGCGTAGTGGCCTGTTCCGCCTGGTTGATGCCGGTGCCCCCATGAACGAGACGACGGCGGCGAATTTTGCCGACCTCAAGGCGCGTGGTGCGGATGCCTTGGTCAGTGGCAGCGTGACCCCGGCGCTGGCCGGCGATGGCCGTTTCGAAACTCGCTTCCGCCTGCTCGATGTTCCCAAGCAGGCCGTACTGGCCGCGCAGTCCTATGCTTCGGCACCGGCGCAATTGCGTGCCGTGGCGCACCGCGTGGCCGATCAGGTCTATGAAAAACTGATTGGCGAACCGGGTATCTTTTCCACCCATATCGCTTATGTGGTAAAGACCACCGGCCGTTACGAATTGCAGATTTCTGATGCGGATGGCATGAATGCGCAGACGGCACTGACCTCGCGCGAGCCGATCATCTCGCCGACCTGGTCGCCGGATGGCACGCGGCTGGCTTATGTCTCGTTCGAGGCCAAGAAGCCGGTCATCTATGTGCATGCACTGACGACCAGTCGGCGTCATGTCGCTGCCAATTTCAAGGGCTCGAATTCCGCGCCGGCCTGGTCGCCGGATGGCAAGCGGCTGGCGGTGGTGCTCTCCAAGGAGGGCGGTTCGCAGCTGTTTTTGGTGAATGCCGACGGTAGCGGGGTGCTGCGGCTGGCACGCTCTTCCGGCATCGATACCGAGCCGCAGTTCTCGCCGGACGGCCAGTTCATTTACTTCACCTCCGATCGTGGCGGCAGCCCGCAGATTTACCGCATCCCGGCCAGCGGCGGGGATGTCCAGCGCGTGACCTTCGAAGGCAGTTACAACGTCACGCCGCGCCTGTCGCCGGATGGTCGCAATATGGTGTACATCACCCGTAATAGTGGTCGCTTCCAGGTGGCGCTGATGGACTTGGCCAGTCGCCAGAGCCAGATATTGACGGATACCCAGAAAGACGAGTCCCCCAGCTTTGCGCCCAATGGCCGCATGATCATTTATGCCACGGAAGTCGGGGGGCGCGGGGTGTTGTCCATGGTGTCTGTCGATGGACGCGTCAAGCAGAAGCTTTCCATCTCGGCGGCGGATGTTCGCGAGCCGGCCTGGGGGCCATTTTCGAAGTGATTTTTTTGCCGGAGGTATTGCCATGATTGCCCTGTCCAAGTCTGCCCTTGCCGTTTCAGCCCTGACCCTTTCCCTGCTGCTGGCCGGTTGTGCCAGCCAGCCACCGGCGGCGGAACAGACAGCAGCGCGGGTTGAGGATGGCAAGTCCGGCGCGGTAGCCGTCGACTCGCCGCAGATTGCCTCGGTGACGGCGGGCACGGTCGATGGCAATGACCTGGCCCAGCTCAAGGACCCCAAGAGCATTCTCTCCAAGCGCAGCGTGTTCTTTGACTTCGACCAGTACGTCATCAAGGACGAATTCAAGTCACTGGTCGAGGCACATGGCCGGTTCCTGTCGGCCAATGCCAAGCTCAAGGTACTGATCCAGGGCAATGCCGATGATCGTGGCAGCCGTGAATACAACCTGGCACTGGGCCAGAAGCGGGCGGAGGCGGTGAAGAAGTCGTTATTGCTGCTGGGTGCCCGGGATGAGCAGCTCGAGGCCGTCAGCCTGGGCAAGGAAAAGCCGCGCTGCACCGAGCACACTGAAACCTGCTGGGCAGAAAACCGTCGTGTCGACATGCTCTACACGGGTGAGTTCTGAAGATGGCCGGCCGCCGTACACTCTGGCTGCTGCTGGCGGTTGGTCAGCTGAGCCTCTGGTCGCTGCCGGCCAGCGCCGGTCTGTTCGATGACGATGAAGCGCGTAACCGCATCGAAGGATTGCGCCGCGATGTGGTCGAGCAGGGTAAGCGTCTCGAGGCGGTGACCGTCAATGTCACCCACGCGACCAACGCCCAGCTCGATCTGGCCAATCAGCTTGAGCAGTTGAAAACGGATGTGGCCAAGCTGCGCGGCCAGCTCGAGGTATTGACATACGAGCTGGATACGGCGCAAAAGCGGCAGAAGGATTTTTACGTCGATCTTGATGGCCGGCTGCGCAAGCTGGAAACCGAGGCTGCCGATGAAACACCGGCAGCCGCCAGCACTGCCTCGGCTCCGCCCCGCGACCCAGCCGCAGAGGCGCGGGATTACGAGGCCGGTTTGACGTTCTTCAAGGCGGCGAAGTTCAAGGAAGCGATGAACGCTTTCGAGGGTTTTATCCGTACTTACCCGAACAGCACACTGCTGCCCGGTGCCCACTATTGGGCGGCCTCGGCGCATTACCAGCTGCGTGCCTATGCCAAGGCGGCAGATCTGTTTGGCAAGGTGCAAGCCAATTGGCCGGCGGATGCCAAGGCGCCAGAGGCGCTGCTGGGGCAGGCCAACAGCTATCGTGAGGCCGGCGATGCCAAGGCGGCACGCCGGGTGCTCGAGCTGCTGGCGGGCAAATATCCCAACAGCACGGCGGGGCAAACGGCACGAGCGAGGTTGCAGGCGAAGTAAGCACGGGCAGGATGGCCGTTTGGCCAGACGCGTAGATGTTCCTCGCGTCTGGTCATCGGTTGATGTTGCACCGGGAAAGAGGCAGAGCCCCCGATGTTGTTGGTCAGCGAGATTTTTCATTCCATACAGGGCGAGTCGACGCGTGTCGGTCTGCCGACGGTGTTCGTCCGTCTGACGGGCTGCCCTTTGCGTTGCACCTGGTGCGATAGCGAGTACGCCTTCAGCGGCGGGGAATCGCAGACAGTGGCGCAGGTGCTGGCACAGGTCGCCGCGTTTAATTGTCGCCGGGTCTGTGTGACGGGAGGCGAGCCGCTGGCGCAGAAGGACTGCCCGCAACTGCTGACGGTCTTGTGTGAGGCGGGCTACGATGTCTCGCTGGAAACCAGCGGGGCACAGGACATCGCCCCTGTCGATGACCGGGTGTCCCGCATCATGGACATCAAACCGCCAGATTCGGGCGAAGTGGGGGCTAACCTCTGGGGGAACTTGCAGCACCTCAATGCCCGCGACGAAATCAAGTTTGTCCTGGCTTCCGAGGCGGATTATCTCTGGGCGAAGGACGTGTTGCAGACGCATCATCTGGCAGACCTCTGCCTGGTGCTGTTTTCGCCGGTAGACGGCAGGCTCGAGCCGGTGCAGTTGGCCGAGTGGATTTTGCGCGACCGCTTGCCGGTGCGCTTTCAATGGCAGCTGCACAAGCTGCTGTGGGGCCCGCAGCGCGGAAGGTAGGCCAGCATCATGACAACCAAGATACCCCCGCAGCCCCCCAATGCCGTCATCCTGCTGTCCGGCGGGCTGGATTCGGCCACCGTGTTGGCCATGGCGCGTCATCAGGGCTATGCCTGCCACTGCCTGTCGCTCGATTATGGTCAGCGTCATCGTGCCGAGCTGGTGGCGGCCACCCGGGTGGCTGCCAGCCTGGGGGCGGCGGCGCATCGTGTCCTGACGCTCGATCTGGCCGCCTTTGGCGGCTCGGCACTGACGGATACGACACTGGCCGTGCCAATCACTGGAGTGCAGCCGGGCATCCCGCTGACCTACGTGCCGGCGCGTAACACCATCATGCTGTCGCTGGCGCTGGCCTGGGCCGAGGTACTCGATGCCAGCGATATTTTCGTTGGCGTGAATGCCGTCGATTACTCCGGCTATCCGGACTG
>JAGOSV010000026.1 GCA_018062105.1 Sterolibacterium sp.
TTGCGTCAGTTTGGCCGGGGGGATTTTCTGCTGAATCGCCTGCTGCGTTCGCCGCTCGACGATCAGGGCGACAAGCCATTGTTGCGGGCGTTGCTGCTGGCGGCGTTGTACCGGCTCGAAGCCCGTCCGGAGGAGGTACATACGACGGTCGATCAGGCAGTCGAGGCGGTGGCGCACATCGGGCGCGGCCAATTCAGATCGCTGGCCAATGCGCTGCTGCGCAACTATCTGCGCCAGCAGGAATCCTTGCTGGCGGCAGCCACCGCCGATGAATCCGCCCGCTGGCAACATCCGCACTGGTGGATCGACCTGCTGCGGCGGACTTATCCGGCGCAATGGCAGGACATCCTGACGGCGGGCAACGGACATCCGCCCATGGTTTTGCGCGTCAATCGTCGCCGGGGCAGCAGTACGGACTATGGCCATCTGCTGGCAGAAGCCGGCATTGCAGCGCGGCCGCTGGCAGGGGATGCCTGGCTGCTGGCGCGGCCGGTCGGGGTGGAGCGTCTGCCGGGGTTTTTCGAGGGGCGAGTGTCGGTGCAGGATCACGGCGCCCAGCAGGCGGCGCGGCTGCTCGATGTGCAGGACGGCCAGCGGGTGCTCGATGCCTGTGCTGCACCGGGTGGCAAGTCCACACATCTGCTGGAGCAGGCGACACTGAAACTGCTGGCACTCGATGCCGAGCCGGCGCGGGCGGCACGCATCGAAGAAAATCTGCACCGCCTGGGGCTGACGGCACAGGTGCAGGTGGCAGACTGCCGGGCGATAGCGGATTGGTGGGACGGCCGGCCGTTCGACCGTATCCTGGCGGATGTGCCGTGTTCGGCTTCCGGCGTGGTGCGCCGCCATCCGGACATCAAGTGGCTGCGCCGTGCAGAGGACATTCCCGGTTTTGCCCGGACGCAACGCGAAATTCTCGATGCCTTGTGGCGCGTGCTGGCCCCCGGTGGCAAAATGCTCTACTGCACCTGCTCGCTGTTCACCCTGGAAAACGCTGCCCAGATGGATGCCTTTTTACATCGTCATGCAGATGCCCGCCTGTTGCCCGGGGGAACGGACGATACGCCCTTCCTGCAACTGACCCCGCAAGCGGAACACGACGGTTTTTTTTATGCCTTGCTGCAAAAATGCCTCTGATACCGGCGTGCGCATCGTGCATTTTGTACATTTCGTGCGCAGCCTGATCCTGGCATTTTTTCTGCTGCTGTCGTGGCCGGTGCAAACAAGCTGGGCGGGTAGTATCGAGGCTAGCTCGGCACGGCTGGCGGCCAGCGATGAGGGGTATGTGCTGACGGCCGATTTCAGCATCGATCTGGGCTCGGCGCTGGAAGAAATCCTGCTGCGCGGTGTGCCACTGTATTTCCAGCTCGAAGTTGAAATCACCCGCAACCGCTGGTTCTGGCCGGGCGAACACATCGCCGGCCGGGTCTACAACTATCGTCTGGCCTACACGCCCCTGTCGCGTCAGTACCGGCTTTCCAGCGGCGGCGGGCTGTATCAGGATTTTCCCCGGCTAAACGATGCGCTGCGGGTGCTGGGGCGTACCGTGGCGCTGCCGGTGGCCGAGCGCGGCGCACTCAAGGTGGGCGAGCCTTATCAGGTGGCTTTGCGCCTGTCGCTCGACCGCCAGCAGTTACCCAAGCCCTTGCAGCTCGATGCCATCGCCAGCCGCGACTGGACGATGGAGACCCGTGTGCTGCGCTGGCAATATGTGGCGACAGGTGTGACGGCGGATAGCGGAGGCGGACGATGAAGAAACCGGCCCTCATTGCCATCGTGCTGGTGGTGTGCGTCAGCGCCATGCTGTTGTTCCTGTTGACCTCGGCCAGCGCGAACACGGCGCTGTTTGCCCACCACTACCCGCTGTTGCTCGGCTTGAACGGGGTGCTGGTGGCGGCTTTGCTGGTAGCGGTGGTCATCCAGCTGCTGGCATTGCGCCGCGAGTATCGGCAGGGGGTGTTCGGTGCCCGCCTCAAATCGCGGCTGCTGGTGATGCTGGTGCTGATGGCGGTGCTGCCGGGAGCACTGGTCTACGGGGTGTCGATGCAGTTCGTGGTCAACAGCATCGATTCCTGGTTCGACGTGCGCGTCGACCGGGCGCTGGAAGGCGGGCTGGCACTGGCCAGGACGGTCGTAGACAACCAGCTGGCCGAACTCAGCGAACAGGCACGCGGCCTGGCCGGACAGCTGGCCGATAACCGCGAAGTACGCTCGGCCCGGCTGGCACGACTGCGCGAACAGAGCAATGTCCAGAGTCTCACCCTGTATTCGGCCAATGGCCATGTGCTGGCCTATGCGGGTACCCAGGCGGGCAAGTCGCCCTCACTGCGACCAACGGGGACGCAGCTGCATGAAGGCCGGCAGAAGGATGGGCTGTCCCTGCTCGATGGCGATGCGGCCAGCGGCTTCGTCTTGCGGGTGCTGGTGCCGGCAGGCACCCCGGGAGGCCAGGAAACCCGGGTATTACAGGTGACGCGCGAGGTACCGGCAGCCCTGGCGCAAAGCGCCAGCAATGTCGAGACGGCCTACCGTGACTATCAGGAGCTGTCACTCGGGCGGCAGGGCCTCAACCGCATCTACATGCTGACGCTGACGCTGGCCTTGCTGCTGGCGCTGTTTACTGCCATCGCCCTGGCCATTTTCCTGGCCCGGCGCATTGCCGCGCCCCTGCTGATTCTGGCCGAGGGGACGCAGGCCGTGGCCGCGGGTGATTTCACGCCACGCACCGAGCTGGAAACACATGACGAGCTGGGCGTACTGACACAATCTTTCAACCGCATGACGCGCCAGCTGGCCGATGCCCGCCAGGAAACCGAGCGTCACCGCAGCAAGGTGGAAGCGGCCAGCGCCTATCTGGAAAGCGTGTTGGCCAATCTGTCCTCCGGAGTCATGGCTTTTGACCGGCAATTCCTGCTACGTGCCAACAATCGCGGTGCCTGCACCATCCTGCAAGACGGCCTTGAGAAAGTCGATGGCCATCCACTGCAGGACTGGCTGGGCCACGAGGTCTTCAAAGCCACGGTACTGGAGGGTTTTGCCCAGGGGACGCAGGAATGGCAGCAGCAGATCGAGATCGCAGCGGATGGTGGGAGCGCCGGGGGCGCGCCCGGAGTATCCAGCCAGATCCTGCTGCTGCGCGGCTCAACCTTGCCGGAGGCCGGCGGTGGCGGCTATGTGGTGGTATTCGACGACATCACCCATCTCATCGCGGCACAGCGTTCGCTGGCCTGGGGCGAGGTGGCTCGCCGTCTGGCACATGAGATCAAGAACCCGCTGACGCCCATCCAGCTGTCGGCCGAGCGTTTGCAGCACAAGCTGGCGAACAAGCTGGACGACGAGTCACGCGCCATGCTGGAGCGTTCGATCCAGACCATCGTCACCCAGGTGGCAACGATGAAGACCATGGTCAATGAGTTCCGCGACTATGCCCGCCTGCCACCGGCGCAGTTGCAGCCGCTGGACCTGAATGCCCTGGTGCGCGATGTGCTGGCACTGTACGAGCACGGCGAGGGGCAGGTGCAGCTACGGCTGGCGGCACAGCTGCCGCCGGTCAGTGGCGATACGGCACAGCTGCGACAGGTGATCCACAACCTGCTCAAGAATGCCCGCGAGGCTACCGAGGAACGGCGCAAGACACAGCCGGAGCAGGCACTCGACATTCAGGTCAGCACGCGCCTGCTGCCGGCGGAAGAAGGGGTGCTGCTGTGTGTGGCAGACCAGGGCGGCGGCTTCTCGCCCCAGGTGCTGACCAATGCCTTCGAGCCTTATGTCACCACCAAGGCGCGCGGCACCGGGCTGGGGCTGGCCATCGTCAAGAAAATCGTCGATGAGCATCGCGGCGAGATCCGCCTGGCCAACCGTCCCGAGGGCGGCGCGGAAGTCACCATCCGCCTGCCACAGGCAAGCGGGCTTTGAAGAAATACCGGACATCATGCATGATGAGTCTTTTGCATTGCTGGACCACGTTAATCATTGAGGATAAAAAATCCAATGGCACAGATCTTGGTCGTCGATGACGAAATGGGCATACGCGAGCTGCTCTCGGAAATCCTGGCGGATGAGGGACATGACGTGCGTCTGGCAGAAAATGCAACAGCGGCCCGGGCGGCTCGTGAGGAAACTCGCCCCGACCTGGTACTGCTGGATATCTGGATGCCCGATACCGACGGCATCACCCTGCTCAAGGAATGGGCCGGCAACGGGCAGCTGAATATGCCAGTCATCATGATGTCCGGGCATGGCACCATTGAAACGGCCGTCGAGGCCACGCGCATCGGTGCCCTGGATTTCCTGGAAAAGCCCATCGCCCTGCAAAAACTGCTGGCAGCCGTAAAGAAGGGGCTGGCCAAGGTGTCGGCACCGGTGCAAGGGGGGCCGTCGCTGGCACTGTTCAGCCGTTCCGCTGCCTTGCGTGATCTCAGGAAGCGGCTGGAGCAGATGGCTGTCAACAGCCGCGCCATCATGCTGCGCTCGGCCACCGGCGGGATTGCCGAAATGGCCGCCCGGACACTGCACGGACCCGGCAGGCCCTGGCTCGATCTGGCAGCCGACAGCACGCCTCTGACGCTGGAGACGCTGGAGCAGGCGCGCGGTGGGGTGTTGTTTGTCGAAGAACTGGGACGCCTGAACCGGTTGCAACAGAAAAACCTGGCCTTTGCCGCCGAGCGGCTGGCCCGCTACGATCTGCGTCTGGTAACGGCCACGGCACTGGAGACAGAAGCCCTGCTGACGCAGGGTTGGCACGAAACGCAGCTGCGACAATTGATGGATGTCTGGCTGGGGATCCCGACCCTGGCGGAGCTGCGCGACGAGATTCCGGAGATTGCCAGCCATTTGCTGACGCAGTACATCGAAGCAGGCGCACTGCCCGCCCGGCGCTTTTCTACCGCAGCACTCAATGCCCTGCGCCAGCATCCGTGGCGCAATGGTTACGAAGAACTGAAAGGCACCATCAAGTCACTGGCGCTGGCCGCGCTCGAAGAGGAAATTCAGGCAGAAGATGTCACCCGTCTTTTTGCCGCCCAGGGGCAAGGCCCCGACACAGGAACGATCAGCGAATTTTCCCCGGAAATTCTGGCACTGCCACTGCGTGAAGCCCGCGAATTCTTCGAACGCATGTACTTCGAGCATCACCTGCGCAGCGAAGGCAACAACATGACCCGGCTGGCAGAAAAAACCGGTCTGGAGCGCACCCATCTATACCGCAAACTCAAGGATCTCGGCCTGCGCGGCGGGCGGCGTGAGGAGGAAGCGCTCAGTACGGTCGAACCGGCACCGCCTTCCGCCGCGTAGGGGCGGCCCGGTATGTCGGGGAATCGGGGATAATCCACACTTTCCCTTCGCCCCCGGATACGTCATGTCCCGCCTCAAGAACGACATTTTTTTGCGTGCGCTGCGGCGCGAACCCGTTCCGTACACTCCGGTCTGGCTGATGCGCCAGGCCGGACGCTATCTGCCGGAATATTGCGAAACGCGCCGGCGCGCCGGCAACTTCCTCAATCTATGCAAATCTCCCAGCATGGCCTGCGAGGTGACCTTGCAGCCGCTGGCACGCTTCGATCTGGATGCGGCCATCCTGTTTTCCGACATCCTCACCATCCCCGATGCGATGGGGCTGGGTCTCTACTTCAGTGAGGGGGAAGGGCCGAAGTTTGAACGACCCTTGCGCGAGGAATGGGAGATTCGCGCGCTGACGGCACCGGATCCCTACGATCACCTGCGTTATGTGATGGATGCCGTGGCCGAAATCCGCCGGGCGCTGGATGGTTCGGTGCCCCTGATCGGCTTTTCGGGCAGCCCGTGGACGCTGGCCTGCTACATGATCGAAGGCGGGGCATCGAGCGATTTTCGCCGCATCAAGACCATGATGCTGGATCGCCCCGACCTGCTGCACCATGTGCTCGAAGTGACGACACAGGCCGTGATCCACTATCTCAATGCGCAAATTGCCAGCGGCGCCCAAGCAGTGATGATCTTTGATACCTGGGGCGGGGCGCTGCCACATCGCGCCTATCGTGAATTTTCGCTGGCCTATCTCAAACGCATCGTCGCGGCGCTGACCAGGACGCAAGATGGCCAGCCGGTGCCAAGCATCGTCTTTACCAAAGGTGGTGCGCTGTGGGCCGAGGACATCGCTGCCATCGGCTGTGATGCCATCGGGCTGGACTGGACAGCCAGCCTGGCCGAGGTGCGTCATCGTCTGGGAGATCGTGTGGCGCTACAAGGTAATCTTGATCCGATGACCCTCTTTGCCACACCCGAAGTGGTGGCGCATGAAGCACGCAAGGTGCTCGATGATTTTCATGCTGGCGGCCCGGGCGGTGGGCATATCTTCAACCTGGGGCATGGCATTTCCCAATTCACGCCGCCGGACAATGTGACGGTGCTGGTCGATACCGTGCATGAATACAGCCGGAGCCTGCGCGTTCGTCAAGACGATGCCGGGCCCACTTGAGCTTCGCAGAAAACCATCCACAACCCGATGAAAACCCACAACGGGTGTGCCCTTGTCGTTGAGGGGTTTTCAGTGCTTGACATTTCAACTTGTGCACAACGCAAAAACCCGCTAAGTTCCGTCTTATTTTTTAAGCAAATTATAGAAATCGTTTGCAACAAATTGTTTTAACAACTAATTTTTACAAGAAAACGGCACTTCGCTATATCCAAGGGCATAGACAACAAAGGCGCGGTACCGGGTTGCCCACAAAATTATCCACAGGCCATTCCGGGGGGATTTTTTTCTTTGAGTGCAAGGCATTGAGCCGGGAGAATCGGGGCATGCCTGCGTGGTTGCCGTGAACATTTTGATGCCTCATCCCACCCGCCTGTTGCAAGAAAACCCATGACGACGATACCGCAGTTACCACCAGCGATGCCATTGTCCATCGTGCGTGTGGCGCTCGATGTGCCGCTGCCACGGTTGTTCGATTATCTGTGTGACGACGTGCAGACGGGGGATGTCGGACGTTGTGTGCGGGTACCGTTTGGCCGGGGAGAGAAGATCGGCCTCATCGTTGCTCTGGCGACGGACAGCACACTGGCTGTGGAGAAGCTCAAACCGGTCATCGAGGTGCTGCGCATGCTGCCGGCCCTGCCGCCGGACTGGCTGGCGCTGACGGCTTTTTGCAGCCGCTATTACCAGCAGCCCCTGGGCGAGGTGATGGCCATGGCCCTGCCGCCCTATGTGCGACGCGGCAAGCTGCCGGCCAAGCGCAAGGAAAAAACCCGTGCCAGTGTCGATGCCGATGCGCCGCCCCCCGTATTGCCGGAATTGCTGGCGGAGCAGGCGCAGGCCGTGGCGGCCGTAGCAGCGGCCTTTGGCCGCTATGGTGTCTTCCTGCTCCATGGCATCACCGGCAGCGGCAAGACCGAGGTCTATCTGCGGCTGATCGCCCAGACGCTGGAGCAAGGCCGCCAGGTTCTGATGCTGGTGCCGGAAATCGCGCTGACCCCGCAGCTCGAAGGACGGGTAGCGGCACGTTTTCCAGCGGCCCGCATCGTCTCGGCGCACAGCGGGCTGGCCGAGGCAGCGCGGGCGCGGGGCTTCATCGCAGCCATCGAAGGGCAGGTCGATATCCTGCTGGGAACGCGATTGGCGGTGTTCACGCCGCTGCCCCGTCTGGGCCTGATCGTCATCGACGAAGAGCATGATGCTTCATTCAAGCAGCAGGAAGGGGTGCGCTATTCGGCACGCGATACCGCAATATGGCGCGCCCGCCAGTGCCAGGTGCCCATCGTGCTGGGGTCGGCGACGCCGTCGCTGGAAAGCTACCATCACACCCGTCCTAAAGCCGGTCGTTATACGCGGCTGATGCTAACCCGCCGGGCCGTGGCCGAATCACCGCCGACAGTACGCTGCCTCGATACCCGTCGGGAGAAATTGCAGGATGGCCTGAGCGCGGAACTGCTGCGTGCCATCGGACTGCGCCTCGAACGACAGGAACAGAGTCTCGTCTTCCTCAACCGGCGTGGTTACGCCCCGGTGCTGGCCTGTTCGTCCTGTGGCTGGATCAGCCGTTGCCGGCGCTGTGCGGCCAATCTGGTGGTGCATCTAGCAGACCGGCAGCTACGCTGTCACCATTGCGGCCTGCAGACCGGCATTCCGCACCACTGCCCGTCCTGCGGCGATCTCGACATCCATGCCTTCGGTCGTGGTACGCAACGGCTGGAAGAAACGCTGGCAACCCGCTTCCCCGCAGCCCGTATCCTGCGGGTCGATCGCGACTCCGCCAACACGCCGGCGAAGTGGCAGACGCTCCTGACAACCATCCACGAGGGCCGGGCCGATATTCTGGTGGGCACCCAGATGCTGGCCAAGGGGCACGACTTTCCGCGCCTGACACTGGTGGGCGCGGTGGGCGCCGATGCTGCCCTGTTTGCTGCCGACTTCCGGGCACCGGAGCGCCTGTTCAGCCAGCTGATGCAAGTCGGCGGACGCAGTGGCCGCTCAACCCTGCCGGGGGAGGTACTGATACAGACGGAATATCCGCAACATCCGCTGTATCAGACCCTGATCGCGCATGATTACGATCGCTTTGCACAGGCACAGCTCGACGAGCGCCGTGCAGCGGGCTTTCCGCCTTTTACTTTCCAGGCCATGCTGCGTGCCGAAGCGCCTCGGCTGGAAGACGCCCTGAACTTTCTCAAGGAGGCTGTGGCCCTAGCGCACAGCGGCCCTGTTGCATCGATACTGCCGGGCGTGACGCTGTACGACCCGGTACCAATGCGCCTGTACCGGCTGAAGGCGCTGGAGCGGGCGCAGCTGCTGATAGAGTCGGCCGAACGACCGGTATTGCAGACTTTTTTGACGGCGTGGCTGGCACAGCTCTACACGCTACGCCCTGCACGGGGTGGGCGCTGGCATATCGATGTGGACCCCCAGGAGTTTTGAGGATCAGCGCGACCGTTTAGCCATGTCCGCCGCCGCTGAACACCGGCAGCAGGAATTTGTAGGAAAACGCCAGCACAGCCAGCAGGATCAGCCAGGGCAGGAGCGCTGCCAGTTTGCCAGCCTTCTTTTGTGGCATGGCCTGATAGGCACGCTGTTCTCGGCCGGGGGTGCGAACCGTCCGGGAAGAGGTCTCTCCGACACCGGCATCGCCCCACAGACCTGAAGAGCCCGGGTTCAGATGTTTCTGGTCGGCATTGTCGACGATGCGGAAGGCTTCGGCAAAGTTGATCCCCATCTGGTCGACCAGCGGCAAGGCACGCACAGTCTTGTTGAACTTGACGAGGAACATGATTTCCTCGGCCGCATTCATCGGGAAACCACGCCGTGTGCCGCCACGCGAATCCATGAACAGCTCGTGGAGGAACTGGTCACACTCGCGGGTGGCCCAGATACCCTGGATGTTTTTCAGCACCCGGCCAAACTCTTCCAGCGCGGCACGCTCGTCATTGACGGGCGGGGGCTCGCTGGCAGCGGCTTGTGCCTGGGCTTGCTGGTGTTCCGGCACAGGTTCGAGCGACAACGACATCCGGGACGTGTTGTCGGGTTCCGGGGCTTCGAAGTTGAGCGGTTCGAGACTGGTCATAGATCAGGGTTTACGCTGTTTTACCAAGGGTTTTGTGGGTTCGCTACGGGGCGTTACCGGGCTGCCGAGAACGAAATGGACACGCACCTGAACTTCATCTGCCACCGTTGCCGTATCGGCCCAGGCACCTTCGCCGATATTGTATTGCAGGCGTTGCAACGGGAAGCTGCCGTCGAGCACCATGTTGGCACCCTCCCGTTTTGCTGTAAATGATGCGGTAATGTCGCGAGTATATCCCTTGATGCTCATCTTGCCAGCCGCTTCATAGCGCCCGTTTCCCAGTGCCTTGAGCTGGCCCGAAACAAAGCTGGCGGCCGGAACCTTGGCGATATTGAACCAGGCCTTGCCTTTCACCTCGGTATTGGCCTCGGCGCTGCCCGTTTCGATGCTGGCCAGATCAACGTCGATCTGTGCCTGGGCAGCCTCCGGCCGGGCAGGATCGAAGGTGATGCGCGCGTTGAAGCGGGAAAACTCACCGCTGACAGGAACCCCCATCTGCTTGGCGACGAAGCGGATGCTGCTTTTTTCGGCCTGTACGGTGTTGTACTCGACCGCAGCCGCCATCCCGGGCAGGGCCGCCAGCAGAAGCGCACCCATCAAGGGCCGGAAATGGACAGATGCGGTCATCATCAGCGCCCCCGGGAAAGGAAAGGCAGCATGCGTGCCATCACGTCATCACGATCCTTGAAATGATGTTTGAGCGAAGCCAGGATGTGCAGCACCACCAGGGTGCACAGGCTGTAGTTGCTGATCTCGTGCAACACGGCAAACAACTTGCCTGTGGCTTCATTGGCAGATACCAGATCCGGCAAGGGCAGCTGACCAAACAGGACGACGGGCTTGCCGAAGAAGGAACTCATCAGCCAGCCGGTGAGGGGCGACAGCAGCATGAACAGGTAGAGGCCATGCGACATGACATGGGCAATGCGCTGTTCCTTGGCCGACATGCTGACGGGCAGCGCCGGGGGACGGTGCGTCATGCGCCAGATGAGGCGGATGACGACCAGCAGCAGGATGGTGATGCCCAGGGACTTGTGATACGAATAGAGCTGCAGTTTCTCCGGACTGAGCGGCAGATCGTGCATGTACATGCCCACCGGAATCAGGCAGAAGATGCCCAGGGCAATCAGCCAGTGCAGGAAAATGGCGAATCCGGTATAGCGGGCATTCTGGAAAGAGATCATCGGGGGCTCCGGAGCAGAGATAAAGATGGGCAGAAAGTCATCACGCAGTATAGCCGACCTGGATTTTCATCCGGCGCAGTAGCGATAGTGCAAGTCCCTTTACTGGCCAAAAACAGCCCAGCTGTTGTCGAGGATCAGGCGCACTGAGGCATAGAAGCCGATCAGCCCGAAGATGAACCACGGGCAGTTGGTACCCCAGATGTAGATCAGGTTCTCGTTGGCGCTGTTGTGGTGCTGGCGGCCAACATTGAAGAAGGAGAACCAGTACACGGCCGTGCAGTAGGTGACCTGATAGAAAAAGCACAGCGCGATGATGCCCATGACATTGGCGGGGAGGAAGTGATAGGTGAACCCAAGGTGCAGGATCAGGCAGGGGATGAAGGTCCAGAAGCCGTTGCCGACATCCAGATTGAAGCCCAGCGTGCGCTTGTCGGCGTAGGAGCCATCGAACAGGGAATAGGTCGCCCAGACATCACACCAGTAATCCGGCGACAGCACATTGGACAGCGTGACTTTCGAGCGGATGAAGTCCAGCACCGGACGATTCTTGTCGCCAGGAAAGCGTTTCAGGTAATCCGCATTTTTCTTGGCGATCAGGTCAATGCGGGCGTACAGGCACATCTCCCACAGACAGATGATCAGGTTCAGCGACAGGAACAGGGCGACCAGCAGATAAATCACGCTGAAACCGCCAGTGACCTGCTGATGATTCCAGACGGTGACACCAAAGATGGCCGTCAGTACGAGACAGAAAAAGCTGAGGAAACTCATGGCGCTGCTCCAGAAAATGAGGGGGATTTTATTGATCCACGAAATACAGATTGCCTTCGAGGCACCAGATTGCCTCGTCGCTGCAATTCTGCGGCTTGAGCGTCAACTCTTTCATCAGGTACCAGCGCCACGGTGGGGCGTTGCCGTGTTCGTTGCTGCAGTGATCGATGTAGTCACCGGTCAGTGTGCCGGCGTAGTCCTGCCGTCCCGCCAGCCGGGTGCCTTCGATGGGGCCGCCGCCATCGCACTCGGCGCGGCGGCCAGCATAGTCGGGATTGAAGCCGCGAACTTCCTTGCCTGTCGTCATGAGTGTTCTCCGTGGAATCTGTCGTAACGTCCCGTCGTAACGTCTTAATGCCCGGTAAATACGGGTTTGCGCCGTTCCTTGTAGGCGCGCGGGCCTTCCTGCGCGTCCGCGGACTGGCTGACCTTCTGGAAGAGGGCATTTTCCAGCACGAAGCCCGGTTCCAGGTCAGCCGCCCGCACCATGATTTCCTTGGCCGTCTGCACCGCCAGCGGGGCATTGCTGGCGATGACCTCGGCCAGTTTCATGGCTTCCTCGAAAGCCTGTTCCGGGCTGTCGACCAGACGGTTCACCAGGCCGACTTCGTAGGCACGCTGCGCTGAAATCGGTTGGCCGGTGAGTACCAGTTCCATTGCCATGTTCCACGGCACGGCACGCGGCAGGCGGATGTGTGAGCCGCCGGCCGGGATCATGCCCCACTTCACTTCGCCGAGCGCGAAGCTGGCGTTCTTCGAGGCCACACACATGTCGGCACCAAGAATCAGCTCCAGCGTGGCGAAGCCATTCACCGCCGTGATGATGGGTTTGAAGATGTCGCTGTAGACACGCTTGGTCGGATCGGCGTTGATCTTGAAGCGGCCAGAATTGATGGCCGGAATCAGCGTTTCCAGATCACCGCCGGCGCTCCAGGCCTTGTCGCCGGTGCTGCGGAAGACCGCCACACGCAAGGCCGGGTCCTGGTTGAAATCGGCGAAGCAGGCGTAGAGCGCATCGACCATGTCTGGCGTGAAGCAGTTGCGTGCTTCTGGCCGGTTGAAGGTCATGATGGCGATGGCGCCGCGCTTTTCGTAGAGGAAATGTTCCATGCCGGGCATTGCTGTGCTCCTGAAAAATGATGGGATAGACGTCAAACAGTTTCATATCCAGTCATTCCCGCGAAGGCGGGAATCCATGAGCCAACGCAAACAGCTGGATTCCCGCCTTCGCGGGAATGACGTGGTTTCCTTTATGCTAATCACGCACGCTTAAACTTCGGCAGCGTGACGTCGTCGCTGACCTTCTCGAACGTTACCTGCACGGGCATGTCGCGCTGGAGCTCGGCCGGCGGGCAGTCGACCACCCAGCTCACCATGCGCACACCTTCGGCCAGCTCGATCATCGCCGGCGCATACGGTGCGTCGTTGGCGAAGCCCGGATGCATCGGTCGTTCGACGACGGTCCAGGTAAACAGCTTGCCCTTGCCCGATGAGCGTTCCCACGTCCATTCCCAGGAACCACACTCCGAACACATCAGGCGCGGCACGTGACGCCACTGACCGCAGCCACCGCACTTCTGGAAGCGCAGCTCACCGTTGCGGCAGAACTCGTAGAACTCCTTGGTCATGCCTTCTAGCACCGGCAAGGGCTTGTTGGATTGATTCGTAGTGGTCATGTTGTCCTTCTCCACATTCTTAGCAATATTCCGTTCGTGGTGAGCCTGTCGAACCATGAACGAGCGCACCGCGCGCCGTTCATCCCGTCGACAAGCTCAGGGCGAACGGAAAATGTTTTCGATCGTCTGTTTCTTGTCCTTATTCCACACCGAGGATGGCCATGCAGCCGTCGCCGAAGTCGCCGAAGCCGGTGACCACACCAACCTTGGCATCTTTTACCTGGCGTGCACCACAGTCACCACGTAGTTGCTTCACCGCTTCGACGTAGTGATTCATGCCGAGGATGTGCGCTTCCGACAGCAGGCCGCCGTGGGTGTTTACCGGCAGCTCGCCGCCGGGTTCGATGCGTCCGTTGGAAACGAAGGCACCGCCCTCACCGCGCTGGCAGAAGCCCATTTCTTCGAGCTGCTGGATCACCTGGAAGGTGAAGGGATCGTAGATCTCAGCGAAGTCGACCTCCCCGGGTGTCAGACCGGACATACCGAAGGCACGCTTGGCGGCATCGGTCACACCGAGATGGAACACGTCCTTGCGCGTGACGATGTCATCGGCCGGATAAGGCTGGCCTTGGGCGATGCCGAGCAGGTGCACCGGCTTGCCGGGCAGGTCGCGCGCACGCTCCTTGGTGGTGACGACGAAGGCACAACCGCCATCGGCCTCCAGCGAACAGTCGTAGAGCCGGTAGGGGTCAGAGATGACCGGTGCAGCGAGATACGTTTCCATGGAGAGCGGTTTGTCACGCAGCAAGGCGTTCGGGTTGAGCGCGGCGTGCTTCCTCTGCGCCACGGCGACAGCGCCGAGATGCTCCTGCTTCGTTCCGAACTCCATCATGTGCAGCCGGGCGATCATCGAGAACCATTGCACCGGTGCAGTGAGGCCGTGCGGGAAGTAGTAGTCGCGGGCGTTGATGCCGCCGGACATCGACTTCGGGTCCTGCACGACGATCTGGCGCACGCGCCGGCCGGAGTAGCCATACCAGCCACCGGTGATCAGGCAGTAGTGGGCGAGGCCGGATTTGACGGCGTTGGCGGCGTTGGCGATCGAAGCCCCCGGGCCGGCGCCACCGACGTGTGAGGTGGCCTGATAGGAAAGGTCACGGATACCAAGATTGACGGCGAATTCCTCAGCGATGCTGAGGCCGAAGAAGGGCAGGATGCCGTCAATGTCGCGGTTCTTCAGACCGGCATCCTTGATTGCTGCTTCGGCGGCTTGAAGCTCGACACGCAGCGGCTGGCTCGGGTCTTCCGAGCCGCGCACGAAGGGTGTCTGGCCAATGCCGACGATGCAAACTTCATTACACAATGCACTCATGCCAATTGCTCCTCCTGTATTGCTTCCTTGAATCACTTTTATCGGCTGGCCACGTCATTCCCGCGCAAGCGGGAATCCAGCTTTTTGGCTGGCACATGGATTCCCGCCTGCGCGGGAATGACGAAGCGGAACCTGCGCGGGAATGACGGAACGGAACCTGCGCAGGCATCACCCGGCCACGTTCAAAAGATTACCTGCTGTTCGACCAGCCGCGCGTAATCGGCTGCGGAAAGACCAAGAATCTCGCGGCACACACGCTCGTTGTCCTGTCCCATCGCCGGCCCGGTGGCGAGCGGTGGTGCATCGTGTCCGTCATCTGAGCCCTGCACGGTCTTTACATAGTGGCCGTAGACCGTCTCTTTGAAGCCGAGCGGATGATCGACTTCGACAAAGGTCTGGCGGGCGCGGTAATGCGGGTCGCTGAGCAGGTCGGCGATGTTGAGCACCGGCGCGGCGGCCACGCCGGCTTCCTGTAGCCGTGCGGCGAGATGGTAGTCGTCGTGGCCGGCTGTCCAGGCAGCGAGTTGCTCGTGCAATGCATCGACGTGTTCGATGCGCCCGGTGCGATGGGCATAGCATGCGTTCGTCGCCCAGGTGCAGCCGTCAGCCACCAGCACGCCGGCCAGCGCCTGCCATTCGGCATCATCCTGCACGACGAGGCTGAGCCAGCGATCCTCGCCGGCACAGGGAAACACTCCGTGCGGCGCAGCGGCGTTCTGTGGATGGCGGTTGCCCATGGGTGCTGCTACACGGCCGTTGAAGCCATAGTCCATGAAGGCTGACCCCATCAGCTGCATCACGCCTTCTTGCTGCGACATGTCGACGTGCATGCCGCGGCCGTTACGCTTGCGGTAGTTGAGTGCCAGCACGGCGGCAAAGGCACCAATCACGCCGCCGAGCGGATCGGCGAAGGCATTTTCCATCGGGATGGGTGCGCCACCCGGATAGCCGGTGAGGCTGTCGAGGCCGGTGATGCTCGACAGGCTCATGCCGTAGGTGCGCACGTGTGACAACGACCCGCTGAGACCGGCGGCCGGCATCGAGATCAGCAGTGTGTCGGGGCGCAGCTCCTTGAGATGGCTGTAATCGAGATGCAGCTTCTTCATCACACCGGGGCCGAAATTCTCCAGTACCAGGTCGCAGTGCGCCGCCAGTTCGCGCGCCAGGCGCTGGCCTTCGGCGAGCTTGAGGTTAAAGGTGACGCTGCCGTTGCCGGCCCAGGCGGCGTGATTTTGCAGGCTGCAATCGGGGTCTTTTTCGTGGCCGGTAGCAAAGGGGGGAATGGTGCGGTTGATATCGACGCGGGCATGCGACTCGATCTTGTAGACCTCGGCACCGAGGCGGGCGAGGGTCTGGCCGGCGACCGGGCCGAGCCAGCCCCAGCCGAAATTGGCGACACGGATGCCGGCGAGCGGAAGTTTGCGGGGCATGTCGTGATTCCTCCTGGTGCGCTCAAATCGTTCCGGCACGCTGTAGTGCGGCGATGGCGGCGGCATCGAGGCCAAGCCGCTGCCGATACACCTCGATGTTGTGCTGACCGAGCAAGGGCGCTGCCCGCACCGGGCCGCCGGGAGCGTCCGGCAACCGTACCGGCGCACCAAGCGTGACAGCGCGGCCAATCACCGGATGTTCCAGTTCGACCAGATAGCCACGCTCGGCCAGATGCGGGTGGTCGGCGGCATCGCGGATGTCATACACGGCGGTGGACGGACAACCGTGCTGCTGGCACAAGTCCATGATTTCCTGCTTGGTGTGGGCACGCAGCCAATCCTCCATCATCGCGTAGATCAGATCGGCGTTTTGCGCACGTTCGAACATGTCGTCGAACAGGTCGAGCTGCGCCCATTCGGGATTACCCATGGCCGCCACCAACCCGCGCCATTGTCCTTTTTCCAGTGCCAGCATCCAGACGTAGCCGTCCTGGCAGGGCAGGATGGTGGCGGGTGCGGCCAGTGGCATGCCCACGCCGGTGCGCTTGCCGACAAAGCCGTTCTGCGCATAGGCACCGATGTTCTGACCTCCGACGAACAGCGCGGCGACGGCCTCGGCACAGGAGACGTCGATATGCTCGCCACCGCCCTGATCGCTACCGAACACTGCGGCCAAACCCCAGGTTGCCGCGACGTAGGCACCGAAATAGTCGGCGGCCTGGGTGCCTTGCTCCAGCGGTGCTTCGCCCATGCGCCCGCAGTAGCGGCTGCCGGCACCCGTCAGATGGAAGGCGTTGAGGTCGTAGCCCTTCCAGTCGGCATACGGCCCACTCTGCCCGTAGGGTGTGATCGAGATCATGATCAGCCCCGGCTTGAGGGCCGCCAGCGTGGCGTAGTCGAGCCCCCAGGTACGCATTTGTGCCGGACGGTGATTTTCGATCAGCACATCGGTGTCCTGGAGCAGTGCCTTGAGCAGATCCTGGCCGCGAGTGCTGTGCAGGTCGAGCGTGATGCCCTGCTTGTTGGTGTTGAGGCAGAAATGGCTGCCACTCTTTTCCAGATGTGGCAGATCATCGGGGTAGGGTCCCCAGTGGCGAGTGATGTCACCGCAGCCGGGTGGTTCGACTTTGAGTACGTCCGCCCCGTAGTCGGCGAACAGTTTGGCGCAAAAGGCGGCCGAGACACCCTCACCGAGTTCGAGGACACGCACCCCATGCAGCGCAGCGATGCTCATGGCGCCTGCCTCAGCCCGTCACGCCGGCGGCGTGGCGGGCAGCAATGTAGCCGAAGGTCATGGCCGGGCCGATGGTGCAACCCGGGCCAGGGTAGGTGGCGCCCATCACCGAAGCCGAGTTGTTGCCGACACAGTACAGGCCTGCGATCAATGCGCCGTCGTCATTCTTGACTCGTGCGTATTCGTCGGTCACCAGACCGCCTTTGGTGCCGAGGTCGCCGGCGACCACCTGTACCGCATAAAACGGTGCCTGGTCGATCGGTGCCAGGTTGCCGTTCGGCTTGATGGTCGGGTCACTGAAGTACTTGTCATAGGCGCTGTCGCCGCGACCGAACTCCGTATCGCGCCCGGCATGAGCGTAGCCGTTGAATTTCGTCACCGTCTCATTGAGCGTCGCCGGGTCCATCTTCAGCTGGGCGGCCAGTTCGGCGAGCGTCGCCGCGCGGCGGATGTAACCGCTGGTTAGCATTTCCTGCGGCACCGGCTGGCGGGGAAACAGGCTGGCAAACACGTAACGGTCGAGGTAGCGCTGATCGAAGATGAACCAGCACGGCACGTGCGGATCCTCCGGCGTGTGCTGACGGTACATGGCCTGGACGACTTCGACGTAACTGGCTGACTCGTTGGTAAAGCGGCGTCCCTTCTGGCTGACCATGATGAGCCCGGGGAAGCCACGCTCGGCAACGTGGAAGAACGGCGGCATGCCGGGTGGCAGGCTCGACGGTCCCCACCAGGCTTCGTCCATCAGATTGACGGCGGCGCCTGCGCGCATGCCGGCCTGGATGCCGTCGCCGGTGTTGCCGTCGCTGGCGACGGTCCACTCGGTGGTGATCGGATGCTTCTGGTATTTTAGGCGCATCTCCAGATTGTGGGCGAAGCAGCCGGCGGCGAGCACCACGCCCTTGGTCGCGCGGATGGTCAGCGGCTGGCCGTCCTTTAACACTTCGACGCCGACGACGTGGCCGTTTTCGATGACCAGATCCTGTAGCGGCGTGTTGAGCCACAGCGGCACGCCGCGCTTCTTCAGAGACAGGCGCAGGCGGCCGATCAGCGCCTGCCCCATCATCAGCGTCTTCTTGCCAGTCAGGCGTGCGCCGAGCAGGCGCAGACCGATCTTCATGGCGGTGCCCTTGGCCTGCCAGGTACGCATCACCAGCCCCAGCTGCTTGTACTCCCCGGCGGTGAAAGTCAGCCCGCCCGGGATCGGAATCACCGGCGGACGCAGTTGGGCGAGGTCGGCACCGAGCTGGCGACCGTCAAACAGGTCCGGCTCGATGGCGCGGCCCTCGGCCTTGCCGCCGGGCTGCTCCGGGTAGTAGTCGGAATAGCCGCGCATGTAGCTGCATTTCAGGTCGGAGCGATCACGCAGCCATTCGATCATTTCCACCGAGCGCTTCAGGTAGGTGTCGCGCGACACTGGCGAGCTACGCTCCCCCACCGTCGCCTGAAGGTAGGTGTGTGCTTCCTCGAAGGAGTCGGTGACGCCAGCCTCGCGCATCAGGTAGTTGTTGGGGATCCAGATGCCACCACCGGAACGCGCTGTCGAGCCACCGTAGTATTGCGTCTTTTCGACGATCAGCGCCTTGAGACCGGCGTCGTGCGCCGCCAGCGCGGCGGTCATACCGCCGGCGCCGGAACCGATGATGACGATGTCCGTCTGGTGGATCCGCTGCTCCATGTTCTCGCTCCTCCTGTGCGCCTGTGCGGGTGGCGCTTACCCTTGAATCGTTAGACGTCGCCGGTCAGCTTGTCGATGGCCGCATCCGTGTAGCCGGCGTCGCGCAGTATCTCGCGTGTGTGCTGACCCGGATCGGGTGGCAGGCTGCGCACGACGCCCGGCGTGGCAGAAAACTTCGGTGCGATGCCGACCTGGCGGATCTTGCCGAACTCGGCGTCTTCGAGTTCGACGACCATGCCGCGCGCGCGGTTGTGCGGGTCTTCGAGCGCTTCGTCGATGCCATATACCGGCGTCGCGCAGATCTCGTCCTGGGCGAACTGGGCAAACCACGCGTCGCGCGGCTTTTCCTTTAGCTTGCGACGTAGCACGGCGAACATCTCGGGGAAGAACTTATCGTTGAACTGCTCCTGCGCATACTCCTCGCAGCCAAGCTGCTTGCACAGATTGACCCAGAACCACGGCTCCATACAGCCGATGCTGAGCCACTTGCCGTCGGCGCACTGATACACGCTGTAGCAGGGCAGCGCGCCGTTGAGAAAGTATTCGCCGGGACGTGGCGGCTTGCCGCTCGACAGGTAGTCGCACGCGGCGAGGTTTGCTAGCGACAGCACGCCGTCGCTCATCGCCATGTCAATGTACTGGCCGCGGCCACTGGCGTTGCGCGCCACCACCGCGGCGAGTATCGCGAAGGCAGCAAACAAACCGCCGCCGGCGTAGTCGCCGATGATGTTGACCGGAATGGTCGGCGTGCCGTCTTTCTGGCCCACCATGCCCAGCACCCCACCGATGCTGATGTAGTTGAGGTCGTGGCCGACGTAATTACGGTACGGCCCCGTCTGGCCGTAGCCGCTGATCGAGCAGTAGATCAGGCGTGGGTTGAGCTGGTGCAGTGTGTCGTAATCCAGCCCCAGCCGTTGTGCCACGCCCGGGCGAAATCCTTCGACGACGATGTCGGCGGATTCGATCAGCTTGAGGCAGGCTGCATGTGCTTCGGCATCCTTGAGATTGAGGGCAATGGAACGCTTGTTGCGTCCGACGGGGTTGTGCAGACGCTCCTTGCGCCCGACGCCCAGCTCGGTACCGACGCTGCGCCCCTGGCCTGGGGGTTGCTCGATCACCAGCACATCGGCTCCGAGATCTGCCAGCAGCATGGTGCAGTAGGGGCCGGGGGCATGGCGGGAAAGATCGACGACGTTCAATCCTTGCAGGGCAGTCATGAAAAATCCTGATTCACGAGGCATGATCGGTGCCGTCATATTGCTTCTGGATAAAATTATTGTCAAGTAGCTTGACAATAATTGTGGCACAAGGCTATGCTTTCCAGGTTTTCTGAATTGTTGAATCAATGCATCAACAAATACACAAATAGCCATCCAAGGAGAGCATCATGGCCAGAAAAGATCCGTTGCGTACCAAGCTGTGCGATATGCTCGGTATTGAATATCCCATCGTTGCTTTTACTCATTGCAAGGATGTGGCGGCCGCCGTCATCAATTCCGGTGCTTTTGCGGTGCTTGGACAAACCCAGAGCACACCCGAGGAAATCGAGGCCAATGTGCGCTGGCTGAAGGAACGTATTGGCGACAAGCCGTTCGGCATCGACCTGGTGTTTCCCGCTTCGGTGCCAGCCAAATGCTCGATCGACGAGATGCTGGCCGGGATTCCCCGGGAGCAGCAGGATTACGCCAATGACATTGCCCGCCGTTACAACATTCCTGAACCGAAGAAGACCCCGGAGCTGTATGACCTGGGCTGGATGGAAAAGGAAAAATCCCACAAGCAGCTGGAAGTGGCGCTGGAGCTGAAGGTGCCGGTGCTGGCCTCTGGCCTTGGCAATCCGGATTTCTTTATCCCCGCCGCCCATGCGCGTGGGATGCAGGTGTGGGGCCTGGTCGGCAAGCAGCGGCAGGCGAAGAAGGAACTCGAAGCGGGCGTCGATGTGATCGTCGCCCAGGGGATGGATGCAGCGGGTCATACCGGCAATGTCGGCACGTTCTCCATCGTGCCGCAGGTACGCGCCATTGCGGGCGATGTGCCGGTCATCGCTGCCGGGGGTGTGACCACCGGCCGTCACCTGGCCGGAGCCATCGGTCTGGGTGCTTCCGGCGTATGGACGGGCACGCTGTGGCTGGCCAGTCGTGAGTCCGATGTCGATATGCGGATGAAAGAGCGGCTGATCGAGGCAACCTCGGACGACACCTCGTATTCGGCCTGTGTCTCCGGCTTCACCATGCGCACCCTGATGTCGAAGTGGCATGAGGAATGGGCAAAACCGGGGGCACCCAAGCCGGCGCCGGCACCGTATCAGTTGTTGCTGTTTGCCAAGATGAAACAGTCGGCATTTGACTGGGACATGAAGGAGTTCATGACCGAGGCCGCCGGCCAGGGTGTGGGCTTCATTGATTCGATGAAGCCTTGCCGCAAGATCGTTTCCGACATGGTGGATGAGGCATACGAAGCATTCACCGAAATTTACGGCGAGCTCGACTGAGCTTGCGGGCAGGACGGAAGGTGCCGGCGTCATCGTTTACATGAATGAGCGCGTTGTATCGAAGGTAGTTGGTTGCGGGGATGTGGGTTGTTCCTTTATTTCACGAAATTTAAGGAGATTTCCATGGCATTCAGGCAGGTAAGCATTGCTTTTTCCGTCGCAGCCATTCTTGGCATCCTGGGTGGACATGCCCAGGCCAAGGCACCTCCCGATGAACTGGCCCGGCTGGGCAAGGAACTGACCTGCCTGGGGGCGGACAAGTCCGGCTCGGCCAGTGGTGTTGCCGCGTATTCTGGCAAGTGGCTGGGTGCCGGGCCGGGCATGAGCGCAGAAATCGGCAAGCATCCGAGCGACCCCTATGCCAGTGAAAAACCCCTGTTTACCATCACGGCGCAGAACCTGGCGCAATATGCCGACAAGCTTTCCGAAGGCCAGAAGGCGATGTTCAAGAAGTACCCGAACACCTTCAGGATGAACGTCTATCCGTCACATCGCGATTTCCGGTATGACGATTCTGTTTGCGCTACCGTGGCCAAAAATGGCGCAGAGACCGAGCTCATCGAGAATGGCAAGAAGCTCAGTAATTACTACATGGGGGCGATCCCCTTTCCCTTCCCGAAATCCGGGCTGGAAGCCATCTGGAATGGCACGTTCCCGACGCTGGTGAATGTCGAGTCGCGCGACGAAGATGCCGCCGTGGTCTATCCCAATGGCAACATCACCTGGGGCGAGCAGCAGATGCGCCAGTATTGCCGCCGCAACGACCCCAAGCTGCGTGGCCAGAAGGCGGAAGGTATTTCGGTGTATGTGCGGCTGCTCACCCTGATGCCGGAGCGCAACAAGGGCGAGGTCGTCAAGACCATCGACAACTTCACACAGGAGGCTGATGCCCGTCTGGCATGGCAATACATTCCGGCCGTGCGCCGGGTGCGCCAGGCACCGGGTTTCGGCTTTGACAGCCCGATTCCATCGACTTCGAATACGGTGGTGGTCGATGAAGTGCGCATGTACAACGGCTCTGGCGAGCGCTATCAGTGGAAGCTCGTCGGCAAGAAGGAGATGTACATTCCGTACAACAACTTCCGCCTGGAGTCCCGCGAGGTCGGTGCCAACAAATATGCCAGCCTGCTCAAGCCACACCACGAGAATCCGGATTTCGTGCGCTGGGAGCTACACCGCGTGTATGTACTGGAAGGCAAGCTGAAGGACGGCTACCGTCATCTCTACCCGACCCGTATCATCTATGCCGATGAAGATACCTGGCTGTTCGTCATGTCCGATATCTACGATGCCAAGAACGAGCTGTGGCGCTGGAACTGGGTCAATAATTTCTACGCACCCGGCCCCAAGGTCTTTGCCCAGGGCAGTGCCTTCTATCACGACCTGAGCTCCGGGACTTACACGGCCTTCGATCTGATGCAGGCCAAGCCGCAATACCTGATCATCGATCAGCCTGGCGCTGACTATGCCAATGCCGATTATTATTCCAATGACAACCTGAAGGTCAGCGGCTATTGAATCTGCCTTGGCGGTACACCGCATGATCCACGCCCTGCGCCCACCGTGGCCGGGGCGTTTTTGCCGAAGGAACTTTCTGCATGACACAGCGTCCTGCTTATTTCGACCGCTATTCGACCATCGCTTTCGAGCGCACGGACAGCGGCATTCTGACCATACGCCTGCACAGCAATGGCGGCCCGGTGGTGTATGCCAGCAGCCATCACAATGACTGGGTGCATGCCTTCTTCGACATCAGTGCCGACCGCGACAACAAGGTGTTGATCATCACCGGCACCGGGGATGAATTCATTGCCACCGAACAATGGGACCTGCCTTATGACAAGGTCGAACACTGGGACAAGATCTACTGGGAAGGCAAGCGCGTCCTGCAGCATCTGCTGGACATCGACATTCCGGTGATCGCTGCCATCAATGGTGCAGCTCATGTGCATGCCGAGATTGGCGTGCTCTCCGACATCACCCTGTGTTCTGAAAATGCTACCTTCCGGGATGCGCCGCATGTTCCCGGCGGAGTGGTGCCCGGCGATGGGGTGCATGTCGTCTGGCTGGAATTGCTGGGGCTCAACCGGGGACGTTATTTCCTGCTCACCGGCCAGACCCTGTCGGCGCAGGAAGCCTTGCAGCTAGGTGTGGTCAATGAAGTGTTGCCACGGGATCGTCTGCTGGCGCGTGCCCGGGAGCACGCAGAAAACCTGCTGCGCATGCCGGAAATTGCCCGCCGCTATACCCGGGTGGTGCTCACCAACCGGCTCAAGCGGCTGATCCAGGAAGGGACGGGCTATGGCCTGATCCTCGAAGGTGCCGGCATCCAGGATGCCTTGCAGAACATGACCGAAACCCGTGGTCAGGGCGGAACATGAGCGAGGGCTCGGCCAGGTCGCCCAGGGTGCGTCGCAAACTGCGTCAGGAAGATCTGGAGCATTATCGTCAGCACAATCTCGGCCAGTCGCTGATGGAAGTGGCGCGTCATTTCCAGCGTCAGGCACTGGCCGGCTTTGCCAGCGAAGGACACACCGGCTTGCAGGCCTCGCACCAGGCCGTGCTGACGCACCTGAGCCTGAATGGAACGCGCCTCAGCGAACTGGCGCGGCGGGCGGCCATGAGCCGTCAGGCCATCGGCCAGCTAGTCGATGAGCTGGAAGGGCTGGGATATGTCGAGCGCATTCCAGATCCGGATGACCGGCGTGCCAAGAAAGTGCGATTTACCGAAAAAGGCAGCCAGCTGATGCTGTCGGGTACCCGCGTCGGGACGACCATCCACCAGCGCTACACCGGCATCCTCGGTGCCAAAAAAATGGCACAGCTGCGCGAGCTGCTGGCCGAGCTGTACGACCGCATCCGCGAAGAAGAATAGCTGGAACGACAGACGCTCAAAAAGCGCCATCAATCGAGCACCATCGATCCGCTGCTTTCCCTGTTTTTGACCCTGGCAGCCGTTCATTCTTTGCGCTCTTGCGCTCTTTATCCCTTGGCAATCACGGCTAATTGCCGGCTCCCGGCGTGGTTGGGCGCATGGCCAGGGTTCAGGCTCATGGCTTGCGGCTCGCTATACACAAGTGTATATTACGCATCTTTCTCTGTCCCCTGACATGAAAGGTGCTCCTCATGACTTCCCGTTTTTTGCGGCGTGCTGCTGCTGTTTTGCTGTGCTCTTTGTCCCTGGGGGGGCAGGCGGCGGAGCTGACGGTTTCTGCGGCGGCCAGCCTGACCAATGCCTTCAAGGAGATCGGCCAGGCTTATGAGGCACAGTATCCGGGTAGCAAGGTGCTGTTCAATTTCGGCGCCTCCGGGGCGTTGTTGCAGCAGGTAGCTAAGGGGGCACCGGTCGATGTCTTTGCTTCTGCCGATCAGGAAACCATGGACGAGGCACAGAAGCAGGCGCTCATTCAGCCGGCCAGCCGGCAGGATTTCGTGCGCAACACGCTGGTGCTGATCGTACCAACGGATAGCAAACAAACCCTGACATCGCTGGCCGATCTGGCTCGGCCGGCGGTGCAGCGGATCGCTCTGGGCAATCCAGCCAGCGTGCCGGTTGGTCGCTACAGCCGTCATGCGCTGGAAGCCGCCGGGCTGTGGGCGACACTCGAACCGCGCTTCATCAACGCCACCAATGTGCGTCAGGCACTCGATTATGTGGCGCGGGGAGAAGTCGATGCCGGGTTTGTTTATGCCACGGATGCCGCGCTCATGAAGGACAAGGTGCGGGTGGCATTGGAGGTGCCGCTGGAGGTGAAGATCCGCTATCCGCTGGCGCTGACGACCGGCAGCAGCCACAAGGAAGAGGCCGCCCGCTTCATTGCTTTCGTCAAGGCTCCGGTGGCGCAGGCCGTGCTGAGCCGCTACGGGTTCCAGAAACCCTGAGTCCTGGGTTATGAACCCTGAGCCCTATAAACCCTGACCATCCCATGCTCGACAGTCTGCCTGCCCTGCTGCTCTCGCTGAAGGTTGCCGGCTGGGCGACGGCCATCAACCTGCTGCTCGGGATCGGGGTTGGCTTCCTGCTGGCACGGCGGCAGTTTCCGGGGCGTGATCTGCTCGACAGCCTGCTGACCTTGCCGATGGTGCTGCCACCGACCGTACTAGGCTATTACCTGCTGGTGCTCATTGGCCGGCGTGGGCCATTGGGGGCGTGGTTGCAGGAATCTTTCGGCATCAACCTGATTTTTACCTGGCAGGGTGCGGTGATCGCGGCGGTGATCGTTTCCTTTCCGCTGGTCTTCAAGCCGGCGCGTGCTGCGTTCGAGGCCATCGACTGCCAGCTGGAAGATGCCGGTCGGGTGCTCGGGCTGAGCGAGGCAGCAGTATTTTTCCGCATCACCCTGCCGCTGGCCTGGCGTGGCATCCTCGCCGGCCTGCTGCTGGCCTTTGCCCGTGCCCTGGGTGAGTTTGGCGCGACCCTGATGGTGGCTGGCAGCATCCCGGGCAAGACGCAGACGCTGTCCATCGCCATCTACGAAGCCGTGCAGGCCGGTCAGGATGATCTGGCCCATCAACTGGTGCTCATCACTTCGCTGGTCTGCATCAGCCTGCTGCTGCTGGCCAGCCACCTGGCACCCGGCCCGCTCAAGGGCAGCGAGGGGGTGCGATGAGCGATCACTTGCAGGTCGATCTGGCCGTGCGTAAAACCCTGCACTCCGGCGGGCGGCAGTTTGTGCTCGATGTGCGCGTGCAAACCGCCAGCCGCCGCCTCGTACTGTTCGGTCCATCCGGTGCGGGCAAGAGCCTGACGCTGAAAGCCGTGGCCGGGCTGCTGCGGCCGGATGAAGGCCATGTCCGGCTGGCCGGAGAGACCCTGTTCGATGCGGCACAGGGCATCGACCTGGCCCCGCAACAGCGACATCTGGGCTATCTGTTCCAGGACTACGCCCTGTTTCCACACCTCACCGTGCGCCAGAACATCGCCTCGGCATGGGTGCGCGGCTGGCGCAATCCACGGCGCAATATCCATCATGAGCGGGTCGATTACTGGCTGGCCGCCATGCATCTGGAGGCGCAGGCCGGGCAGTATCCGGCCGAACTTTCCGGTGGCCAGCGGCAGCGCACCGCCCTGGCGCGTGCACTGGTTGCAGAACCCCGTGCCCTGCTGCTCGACGAGCCCTTTGCCGCACTTGACCCGGCGCTGCGGGCACGCATGCGTGCCGAGCTCGATGCCCTGCAGCGGCAGCTGGAAGTACCGATGATCCTGATCACGCACGACCCCGAGGATGCGGCCTGGTTTGGTGAGGAAGTGGTGTTTCTGGCTCAGGGACGGGTGCAGGAACAGGAGCAGTGGCCAGCGCTGGCCACCATGACCGCAGCCACAGCGACGGTTACGACAGGCGCTGAACCCTGCTGAATTTTTTTACCAACCGTTATATCTCAAAATATATTTCGAAAGGAATCATGATGACGCCACCCCGGTGTTCCCGTCATCCCGCCCACCGTCGCCACGCGCTCCTGGCGGTTATCGTGCTGTCGGGTTGCACCAGCCCGTCACTGTGGGCGCAAGCCGGCACGAACAGTTCGAACAGTGCAGACAGCCGCGTGCTGCCGGTATTTTCTCTGGGCACTGTGGTGGTGACTGCTGCCGCCCCAAAATTCGGTGGCATTCCGGAGGATCAGGTGGCCTCGGTCGTGACGCGCGAGGAAATGCAGCAATACAACCGCGACACCCTTGCCGATGCACTCAACCTGTTATCCGGGGTGACGATCTCCCACGGCCAGAAAAACGAGCGGCGGGTTTCCATCCGTGGCTTTGAGCCCAGCAAGGTCGGGCTGTTCATCGACGGCATCCCAGTCTATATCCCGTTCGACGGCGCGGTGGATATGAACCGCTTTACCACGGCAGATCTGGCCGCCATCCAGGTGGCCAAGGGCTTTACTTCGGTAGCCTACGGGCCGAACACGATGGCCGGTGTCATCAATCTGGTGACGCGCAAGCCACGCCGCACGCTGGAAGGCGATGCGCGTATCGGCTTTGGCACAGGTAATGAACGTCTGGCGCAGGTCAATGTCGGCAGCAACCAGGGGCAGTGGTATGTGCAAGGCGGACTGTCCTACACGCAGAGTGACAACTTTCGCCTGTCCTCGGAATTCACACCAACCCGCTTCGAGGATGGCGGGGCGCGCAACAATTCCTATCGCAAGGATCAGAAGCTGTCCTTCAAACTGGGACTAACCCCCAATGCCAGTGATGAGTACGCTCTCAGTGTCATCAGCCAGCATGGTGCAAAGGGACAGCCGACCAACACACTGGCCAATGCACAATTCTGGCGCTGGCCCTACTGGGACAAAGACAGTCTTTACCTGAGCACACGCACGGCGCTGGGGTCGCAGGAAACGCTGAGGGTGAAGCTCTATCACGACACCTTCAACAATGCCATCGACATGTATAAGGATGCCGCCTTCACCACGTTGTCCGGTGGCAAGGGGACGGGGGAGAGTATTTACCACGATAAGACCGACGGTGGCTCGATCGAACTCGAGTCGACGCGCTTCAGGAACCAGACCTTGCGGCTGTTTGCCTTCTACAAGAAGGACCGCCATGACAAGAATGATTATTCGGGTGTGCCGGCGAAATTCGATCGCATGCAAGATACGCTGCTGTCCTATGCGCTCGAGGACAACCTCCAGATACGCCATGACCTGCTGCTGTCTTTAGGCGTCAGCCATCACACGCTGAAGCCGGGCAGTATCGACAAGTCGGATGTCAAACCGGCGCTCACCCTGCCGGAAAAAAAATCCGCCAACGATGCCCAGGCCGGCCTGTATTACGACCTGAGTGCCACGGCACGCCTCTACACCACGGCATCGAAGAAAACGCAGCTGCCCTCGATGGCCAGCCGCTACAACTCGGCATTCGGGGCCTATGTCGAGAATCCCGCACTGCAGCCTGAGAAGTCAGCCAATTATGAAATCGGCTATCAGGGCACGCCGTGGAAAGGGATCAAGGTGGAGGCGGCGTATTTTTACAGTAACGTGAAGGACAAGATACAAACCTGGTATCCCAATCCCAATCTGCCCTGCACGGCAAACACCAATGTTTGCCAGACACGCAACCTCGGCGAAGTGCGCTACAGCGGCATCGAGCTGGGCGCGAACAGCCTGCTAACGGCACAGCTCGAACTGGGCGGCAATGCCACTTGGACGGATCCGAAAGTCATCAGCAATCCCAACAATCGTAGTGGCGCGAAAGTGACCGATGTGCCGAAGCAGAAGATCACGCTGCATGCCACCTACCGGCCGCTAGCAAGCATGGAACTGGTGGCTTTCGTCGAGAACAACAGCAAGCGCTGGGTTTCCGACACTGTCGAGCTCGGTGCCTACACCACGCTGAATCTTAAGGCCGCCTACCAGCCACTGAAAGACCTGACGCTGGAAGTAGGCGTCAATAACGCCAATGACCGGAATTATTCGTTGGCCAATGGCTTCCCGCAGCCCGGGCGTATGTGGTTTGCCAATGGCAGTTACAAGTTCTGAAGCATTCCCGATTTTAAAACAGAGGAAAACATCATGAAGTGCAAACAGACGCAACGTGCCCGGGCAGCTCAGGCAGCCCGGATGGTTCAAATAGCCCGAGCTGCCCGGACGGCACTGACGAGCATGACCCTGCTGGCGGGCGTACTGGCAATCCCGTCAGGCAATGTTTTTGCAGCAGAGGAGGGAGAAGCTGCGGCAGTGCTTGCACAGAAAAGTGGCTGCCTGGCATGTCATCGTGGCGCGGGCAAGGGTAATGGCCCGGCATACCAGGAGGTTGCGGCGAAATATGCCGGCCAGAAAAATGCCGAAGACATTCTCGTCCAGCACATCCTCTACGGAACCGGCCCGGAAGGTCTGGGCTGGATGAAATCAGGTCATGCCAGCCTGGCTTTCATGCCGGCCAATCACCAGCAGGTCACACCGGCACAGGCGAAACAACTGGCGCGCTGGGTGCTGGCAACAAAAGGTGAGATTGCCGACATCTCGCGTCTGTTCGTGACGGAAAACATGACGCTGTCCGGTGCGGTGAAACACCGGCTGACGCTCGACCCCACGGCATTGCGCCAGTTCCCGCCCCAGAAAGTGACGGAAGTGCCACTGGTCTGCCAGAGCGGTGCCGACCGTGGGACGCTGAAAAACTTTAAGGGGGTGCGCCTCACCGACATTCTCGACAAGGCGGAAATTCTCGCTCCAGGTCATAACGATGTGAAGAAAATTGCCATCATCGCCACGGCCAGCGATGGCTACAAGGTCGTGTTCTCGTGGAGCGAGCTGTACAACTCGCCAGTGGGTGAAGGGGTGATGGTGTTCTTTGAGAAGAATGGCCTGCCGCTGGGTGATGACGAAGGCCGGATCGCGCTGGTGTCCTCGAAAGATATACGCACCGGACCACGTCATGTGAAGTGGCTGCAGGACATCGAAGTCAAAAAAATTGCGGATTGAGAACCTGTCACGGACGCGCGGCACACTTCCTCCCGAGTGTGCCCTTTTGCCGCCGCCGCCGAAGCCGGAGCAGGCCATGGGAACCTCTTTGGCAACGCCGTCGGTGGCCGTAGGTGCACTGGATCGGGAGCTCATCGCACAGCGGATTGCTGCCGTCATGCGCCACGCCCAGTGCGGCGAGTTGCCGCTGTTTGCCTGGACACTGGGCTTGTCTCACGATGAATGGCTACGTATGGTGAGAACATTGTTTCCTGAGCTCGTCAGCTTGACGCCGCCGACCAGCCATGAGTACGCCATACTCCGGCGTGGCCAGCCGGCAGCGTTCAAGGCACTCGTCCGTTTGCTGCTCGATGGACAGGCTTTGTCACCCGGGACACCCCGGAAGCGTGAGCGGGTCTGGCTGGCCCATGCCATTGCCAGCGCCAGCCAGGGTGGGCAGCGCTTGTGGCAAGACCTCGGCCTGCGCCGGCGGGAAGACTTGGGTGTGCTGCTGGCGCAACATTTTCCGCGGCTTCATGAACGGCATGCACGACAGGGTCATTCGGTACATTGGAAAAAATTCCTGTATACCGAGCTTGCCCTGCACTTGCAGCAACCCGGTTTGCAGCCTCAGGGCAATCGCATGAACGTCACGCCAGCCCGAGCAAGTGAGCGCGATAGGAGTCGGAGGTGGCGGCAATCAGTCTTCTGGCCTTGATGCCGCCTTTGCGTTTGACGGGATCGAGACGAATCAGGT
>JAGOSV010000094.1 GCA_018062105.1 Sterolibacterium sp.
TAATCGACTTTCGTGCATTGTCCGGTAACGGCGGCAGCAGCAGCCATCCGTAACTATCCGCAACCATCCAACCATCTGCCGCTGCGCGTCGTCCTGGATACCAATGTCCTGCTGTCGCTGTGGGTGTTCGACAAATACCCCTGCGGCAGCCGGCTGGCTGGCCTGCGCTGGCTGATACGTGCAGGCCGATTGCAGGCGCTCAGCCGGCCGGATTGCCTGACTGAGTTCGAACGGGTGCTGGGCTACCCGGAGTTTCGCCTGTCGCCACAACAGCAGCGGCGTATCCTGGCCGAATATCAGGCGGCGCTGACCTGGCTGCCGCCTCTTGATCCCGCCTTCGCTCCGGCCTTGTCTGCCCCGGACTGGCCGCTGCCCCGTTGCAGTGACCGCGATGACCAGAAATTTCTGGAATTGGCGCGAGAGGGCAATGCTCACCTGCTGCTCACTTCCGATCGTGCCCTGCTGAAACTCGCCCGCCGTCCGGCACTGGCCGGCCGCTTCCGCATCCTGATGCCGGAGCACTGGCTGGTCGAGCAGCTGCTGGGAATGGGGTATGGGGCTGCTGTGGCCACGGCATAAGGGATAGAAAGAGCATAACAGGCATAAGGATGTGCTGATTAATTCGGAATCGTCGTTCCGGCGAAGGTGACCGAAGGAAATGCCCTTGGGTGCCGGAACCCAGAAAAATCAATGCTCCGTACCCCGGCTATCGCCGGGCTGGCAAATTAATCAGTGTTTCCATAACAGGCGTAAATGGGTATATAAAAGTCAAGAAAAAGTAGACTGGACAGTCTAGTCCAGTTATCATGCGGCCATGGTTGATGCACAGGATATGGCGCCTGCCGATACCCGCAGTCGCTTGGTCGAGGCGGCAGCAGCGGCGTTTTTCGAGACGGGATATAACGTCAGCATGGATGCCATTGCCGCACGGGCAGGGGTGGCCAAGCAGACGCTTTACAACCACTTCGCCAGCAAACACCTGCTGTTTGCCGAGGTTGTCCGGCGCGATACCGAGCGCATGACGACGGCGCTGGGCGGGAACAATGGCGACGATTTGCGTACCCGTCTGATACGTTTTGGCCTGGCTTTCCGGGCGGTGATCCTGGGGGCGCGCTGCCTGGCTTTGCACCGCACCCTGATTGCTGAATCGGTACGTTTTCCGGAAATGGCCCGGGCGTTCTATTCCTCGGGACCGGCGCAGACCTTGCAGGAACTGACTCAGCTGCTGGCGGCAGAAATGCAGGCCGGCCGTTTGTGGGATGACGGGATTGCGGAGGCTCCGGCGTTCGCCGCCGAGATGCTGGTCGCCATGCTGCGCAGCACCGAGCACACCCGTTATCTGCTGTGCCTGGAGCAAGGCATCGGCGAGGAAGATGTGCCCCGGGTCGAGCGCATCATCGATGGCTTCCTGCGTGCTTTTGCTGTGCCATCTGCTGATTCATGACCGCGTTGTGGCCCTGAGGGATGGGCTCCGTGCCCGCACCCGTTTTTGTGGTTTTCCGGATTTTTTGAACATTTTTTGCAACATGCCCAGGAGTTTTGCAATGGCTATGAACCCGTTTCCCTTTCGACATGCCTGGCAGGCTGCGGCTACCGTGGCCACCTTGTGCGGCCTGGCGCTGACGGCTTGCAGCGGCGAAGGACAGAAGGCGCCCGGCGGGCCGGGAGGCATGGGGGGCGGCATGCCGCCGGCCGAGGTGGAGGTCATCACGCCGCAGCGGGCGACCTCGACCTTGACCCAGGATTTGCCCGGCCGCTTGCAGGCGGTGCGCGTGGCGCAGGTGCGGGCGCGCGTCGAGGGCATTCTCGAGAAGCGGCTGTTTACCGAGGGCTCCGACGTGAAGCAGGGTGCAACCCTGTTCCAGATTGATGATCGCACCTACAAGGCGGTGGCGACTTCGGCGGTGGTCGATGTCGAGGTGATGAAGGGAGCACTGAGGCGCTATGAGCCCCTGCTGCCGAGCAAGGCCGTCAGCCAGCAGGAATATGACCAGGCCCAGGTCAAGCTCTACCAGACCGAGGCGGTACTGACACGTGCCCGCCAGGACCTGGAGAATACCCGGGTGCCGGCCCCCATTTCCGGCCGCATCGGCCGGGCGCTGGTGACAGAAGGGGCGCTGGTCGGCAAGGGGGAAGCAACCCATCTGGCCACCATCGAGCAGCTTGATCCGATCTACGTCAACTTCACGCAGTCGAACGCCGAGCTGCTTCAGCTGCGCCGGGCGATCAAGGCTGGCCGGCTACACCAGGCCGACCAGACGCAAGTCGAGCTGGTGCAGGAGGATGGCAGCCTTTACACCCAGCCGGGCAAGCTGCAGTTCAGCGACCTGGCGGTAGACCCGGAGACAGGTAGCGTGGCCATGCGCGCCACCTTCCCCAATCCGAAACATGAGCTGTTGCCCGGTCAGTTTGTTCGCATCCGCATCAATCAGGCGCAGATCAGCAACACGATCCGGCTGCCGCAAAAGGCGGTGTTGTCGAATGAGCAGGGGCAGTTCGTGCTGCTCGTCAATGGTGAAAACAAGGTCGAGCCGCGCCCGATCAAAACGACTGGCATGAGCGGGCCGGACTGGCTGGTCAGCAGTGGCTTGCAGGGGAATGAGCGGGTCATCGTCAATGGCCTGCAAAAGGCTCGGCCGGGCAGCGTGGTCAAGCCGGTGGTAGCCGCGACATCTGCCGTGCCCCCCGCTACGACACCCGCTACGACACCCGCTGTAGCGCCTGCCGCTGCTGCGCCTTCTGCCCCGGCCGCCACCAAGACGGCCTCCGCCCCTTAAGGCCCCGCCATGCTTGCAAGATTCTTTATTGACCGCCCCGTTTTTGCCTGGGTCATTGCGCTGGTCATCATCCTCAGTGGTGGCCTGGCGTTACGCAATCTGCCGGTGGCCTCCTATCCGACCGTGGCGCCGCCAGCACTGGCAATTTCCGTTAATTATCCCGGTGCATCGGCCGAGGTCATGGAGGAAACCGTGACCACCCTGATCGAGCAGGAGATGAATGGTATCGAGCATCTCTCGTATCTCGATTCGAGCAGCGAGCAGGGTACGGCCACCATCAATCTGGTGTTTGAAGCCGGGACGAATCTCGATGTCGCCTCGGTAGAAACCCAGAATCGCGTTAAGCGGGTCGAGGCCCGGTTGCCGGAAGAAGTGCGCCGGCTGGGGGTGACGGTGTTCAAGTCAGCACGTAACTACCTGATGATTTCCGTGCTGTTCTCACCCGACAAGACGCTGGACAGCGTGGCGCTGGGCAGTTTTGCCTCGACCCATGTGCTGGAAAACATCCGTCGCGTACCGGGGGTGGGCGAGGCCATTCTGCTGGGCACGGAGTATTCCATGCGCCTGTGGCTCAAACCAGAGCAGTTGCAGTCTTACAAACTCACGGCCGGCGATGTGTCGCGCGCTATTCGGGTCCAGAACGTCCAGCTGGCCACCGGCGAGCTGGGGCAGTTACCCAGCGAGGCCGGCCAGCAGCTGAATGCCATCATCACCACCCACAGCCGGCTGAAGACGCCGGAAGAGTTCGGCGAGGTCATCCTCCGTTCACGGCCGGATGGCACGACCGTGCGCGTGCGCGATGTCGCCCGGGTTGAGCTGGGGGCGCAGGATTACTCGGTCAAGGCGCGTTATGACGGCCAGCCGGCGGTCGGTATCGCCATCCGCAGCACGCCGGGAGCCAATGCACTGGATACGGCGCGCGCCGTCCGTGCCAAGTATGTCGAGCTGTCGCAAGGCTTTCCCAAGGGGGCGGTGGAATGGGCGATTCCCTATGACACCTCGAAGTTCGTCGATGTCTCCATCCGCGAAGTGGTGCATACGCTGGTCATCGCCATGTTGCTGGTGTTCGTGGTGATGTATCTGTTCCTCGAAAACCTGCGTGCCACGCTGATCCCGGCCATTGTCATGCCCATCACCCTGTGCGGGGCGCTGGCCGGGCTGTATGTGTTTGGCTACTCGATCAATGTGCTGACGCTGTTTGCCATGGTGCTGGCCATCGGTATCGTTGTCGATGATGCCATCGTCGTGGTCGAGAACGTCGAGCGCATCATGCGTGAGGAAGGGTTGTCACCGCGTGCCGCCACGCGCAAGGCGATGGATCAGATCGTCGGTGCGATCATCGCCATCACCCTGGTGCTCTCCGCCGTGTTCGTGCCGATGGCCTTTTTCAGTGGCTCGGTGGGGGCCATCTACCGTCAGTTCTCGGTGACGCTGGTCATTGCCATGGCCTTCTCGGCCTTGCTGGCGCTGACCCTGACGCCGGCGCTGTGCGTCACCATGCTGAAAGTCCATGCACCACAGGACGCAGCGCAGCGGCGCGGCTTCTTTGGCTGGTTCAACCGTTTTTTCAGCCGCACTACCGATAACTACCACAATGGCGTGACGCGCATCCTGCGGCGCACGGGGTTGTATGTGGCGATTTACGCTATTTTGCTGGTGGCGGTGGCGCTGCTGTTTGCCCGTCTGCCCAGCGGCTTTCTGCCGGATGAGGACCAGGGCTATTTCATTGGTCTGCTCCAGCTGCCACCGGGGGCGACGCAGGAGCGCACCGTCGAGGTGCTATCGCGCGTCGAGCAGATGTACCTCAAGCAGCCGGAAGTGGAGCATGTGGTGGGTGTGGCCGGCTTCTCCTTCATCGGTCGTGGCCAAAATGCCGGTACCAATTTCGTGAATCTCAAGCATTGGGATGAACGCCCGGGGGATGCCCATTCGGCCGGGGCGCTCGTCAAGAAGCTCAACGGCATGCTGTTTGGTATCAAGGAAGCGATGGTGTTTGCCGTCAATGTGCCGCCGATCCCGGAGCTGGCGGCGGTCGGCGGCTTCGACTTCCGCTTGCAGGATCGTAGTGCGCAAGGACGCGACAAGCTCATGGAAGCGCGCAACATGATGCTCGGCATGGCGGCGCAAAATCCGGTGCTGGCCGGTGTGCGGCCGGAAGCCCAGGAGCCGGCACCCCAGCTGCAGCTCGACATCGACCGCATCAAGGCACGCGCTTTGGGTATTGACATCGCCGAGCTCAATGAAACCCTGCAATCGACGCTGGGGGTGGCCTATATCAACGACTTCGTCCGCGAGGGGCGCATTCTGCGTGTCCAGATGCAGGCCGAGCCAAAAGTCCGCAGCAATGTTGATGCCATCCTGCAATTGAACGTGCGCAATGGCCGGGGTGAGCTGGTACGTCTGGCGGAAATCGCTACGCCGCGCTGGGTTGTTGGTTCGCCACGGCTCGACCGCTACAACGGGTTGCCTGCGGTGAAGCTTTCCGGTGGTCCGGCACCTGGCCACAGCACTGGCGAAGCGCTGGCGGCCATGGAGGAAATGGCGCACAAGCTGCCGCCCGGCTTCGGCTTCGAGTGGTCGAGCACCTCGCATGAGGAGCGCACTTCCGGCAGCCAGGCCCCCTTCCTGTTCGCCGTTTCGCTGATTGTCGTCTTTCTTTGTCTGGCGGCGCTGTACGAGAGCTGGTCGATTCCCTTCGCCGTGCTGCTGGTCGTGCCGTTGGGGGTATTGGGGGCATTGGCGGCGGTGCATCTGCGCGGCCTGCCCAACGACGTGTACTTCAAGGTTGGCCTGATTGCCATCATCGGTCTGTCGTCGAAGAACGCCATCCTCATCATCGAGTTTGCCCGTGATTTGCAGGAACGGGGCATGTCGCTGGTCGATGCGACGCTGGAAGCCTGTCGTCTGCGTTTTCGGCCGATCCTGATGACTTCGATCGCCTTTATCTTCGGTGTGTTGCCGCTGGCCATCAGCAGCGGTGCCGGAGCCAACAGCCGGCATGCGCTGGGCACGGGCGTGATGGGCGGGATGATTACCGCTACCGTGCTGGCCGTTCTGCTGGTGCCGGTGTTCTATGTCGTCATCCGTCGTATCTTCCCGGGTCACGCCCGTCATCATGTCGCCGAGACCGCCGCAGAACCGGCACAGGAGTCGCATCATGTCTAAGCCCTTTCATCATGCCGCCCCGGCGGTGCTGCTGCTGGCATTGACCCTGTCGGGCTGTGCCAGTGGCCTGGACTATCAGCGCCCGACACCGACCCTGCCACAACACTGGCTGGCGACGGAGGCTGCGATGGTGAATGATGCTGCCGTCTCCTCCGCGTCAGCACTGCCCGACTGGCGTCATTACTTCACCGAGCCGCGTCTGCAGGCGTTGATCGGGCAGGCGCTGGAGCACAACCGTGATTTGCACATTGCCACCATGCGCATCGCCGAAGCCCGCGCCCAGTACGGCATTGTCCATGCCAGCAAGCTGCCTGAGCTTGAGCTGCTGGGCAAGCGTGAAGCCGGCCTGACGCCCGGTAATCTCAATCAGACCGGGCGTCCATTGAGCGGCCAGCGCTACGATGTTGGTGTCGAGCTGCTCAATTACGAGATCGATTTCTGGGGACGGGTGCGCCGTCTCGATGAGGCCGCGCTGGCCAGCTACCTTGCCACAGAGGCCGCGCAGCGCGCCTTCCGCCTGGCTCTGATGGCGGATGTCGCCACGGCTTACTACAACCAGTGCGAATTGCAGGAACGTGTGGCCCTGGCACGCGCCATCGATCAGAATCGCCGCGAAGTCGAGAAGCTTTCTGCGCAGCGTCGTGAAGCGGGACTGGTCGGCTCGATGGAATATCTGCGTGCCGCTGCCGCTGCGGAGGGCGCGCGCCATGATCTGGCCGCTCTCGAACAGGCGAGTGCCGCTGCCGATCACTGGCTGACCTTGTTGACGGGCACCTTGTCCGTATCGCAGGCGACCAGTGGTGCGCCCCTGCCACCGGCACCCTCGCTGGCGAGCCAGCATCTGCCTGTGCTGACAGCCGATCTGCCGGCCGAAGTGTTGCTGAACCGTCCAGATGTGCTGGCGGCCGAGCAGCACCTGGTGGCGGCCAACGCCCAGATCGGTGCGGCTCGTGCCGCTTTTCTGCCGCGCCTGAGTCTGACGGGCGTGTTGGGGACGGCCAGCGCGGGCTTGTCCGGTTTGTTCGATGCGGGCAGCCGCGCCTGGTTGTTCAAGCCGCAGTTGCGCCTGCCCCTGTTCAACAATGGACGGGACGAGGCCAATGTCGATCTGGCCGAGGCACGGAAAAATGCCGCCGTGGCCGACTACGAAAAAACCATCCAGCAGGCTTTCCGTGAAGTGGCCGATCTGCTCGTGGCCCGCCAGAAGCTGGCAGAACAGCTCGCCGCACAGGAAACCGGTCGTCGTATCCAGGCTGAACGGGTCGCGCTGCTCGAAGCTCGTTACAAGGCGCAGATTTCACACTGGCTGGAAGTGCTCGATGCCCGCCGTGACCTGCAACTGGCAGATCAGGTGGTGTTGCAGCTGCAGCGTGCACAGCTGGCCAACGCCGCCCAGCTCTACAAAGCCCTGGGGGGCGGCGGTGAAGCGGGCATGCCGGCGGCCGCCGTTGCGGGGCAGAATGCAAAGGCTTCTCTGGAGGGCGGCTAGGGTTCCTGATGAAGCGGGCGTCAAGGAAGCCGGCTCATTGGCGGCATTCGCCGCTGTCGCGATTGCGACCCTGGCCAAAAACGCGAATTTACTGTTGCTGACCCATAATCCTAGAAACCGCAGTTGACCGCTGATTTCCAGTATGAAGTCCTTGTTTT
>JAGOSV010000027.1:0-15165 GCA_018062105.1 Sterolibacterium sp.
TCGGTTGTCCAGTTTTTAAAGACCTTTTCCTCGCTACCTACTTGGTAGCAACTGCCGCGTCAGCAGCAGAGAAAGAGAATTATAGGCAAACCCCAAACCCTTGTAAAGAGATTTTGTGAGAAATTTTCAAAATTTCGACACAATTAAATCACTCACTATCAAATCAATGAGATGCGCGCAAACTTTCGTTTCCCCACCTGCAGGACGATGGTTCCCGCTGACACGACCAGCCCCTTGTCGGACACACGCTCACCATTAATACGCACCCCGCCCTGCTCGATCATGCGCAGCGCCTCCGATGTGCTGGCCGTCAGTCCGGACTGTTTGAGCACTTGCACCAGACTCAACTGCGCTCCAGCCAGCGACAAGGCCAACTCTGGCATGTCCTCCGGCAGAACTCCGCGCCGAAAGCGGGACTCGAACTCTTCCAGCGCCTCACGAGCCGCCGCTTCTGTATGAAAACGGGCCACGATCTCCTGCGCCAGCAGCACTTTGTACTCCCGCGGATTGGCACCATCGGACACTGCCTGCCGAAAACCGGCAATCTCCTGCGCCGTGCGGAACGAAAGCAGATCGAAGTAACGCCACATCAAGGTATCTGAGATGGACATCAGCTTGCCGAAAATCTCGCGGGGGGGCTCGGTAATCCCGATGTAATTCCCCAGCGATTTGGACATCTTGTTGACGCCGTCCAGCCCTTCCAGCAAGGGCATCATCAGGATGCACTGGGGCGCCTGACCGTAATGTTTTTGCAGCTCCCGGCCGACCAGCAGATTGAATTTCTGGTCCGTCCCACCCAGCTCGACATCGGCCTGCATGGCCACTGAGTCATATCCCTGGCACAGCGGATACAGGAACTCATGGATGGCGATGGGCTGATTGCCGGCATAACGCTTGGCAAAATCGTCGCGCTCCAGCATGCGCGCCACCGTATGCTGGGCAGCCAGACGGATCATCCCGGCCGAACCCAGCCCATCCAGCCAACTGGAATTGAAACAAACTTCCGTCAGCTCCGGATCCAGTATCTTGAACACCTGATCCTGGTAAGTACGGGCATTCTCGGCAATCTGCTCGCGCGACAGCGGCGGCCGGGTCACGTTCTTGCCCGTCGGATCCCCGATCATGCCGGTGAAATCTCCAATCAAGAACATGACCTGGTGCCCCTGCTCCTGGAAATGGCGCAGCTTGTTGATGAGCACGGTATGCCCCAGATGCAGATCCGGAGCCGTGGGGTCAAACCCTGCCTTGATGCGCAACGGCCGATCTTGCTTCAATTTGTCGCGCAGCTCGCTTTCAACCAGCAGTTCGTCGATGCCGCGCTTGATGTGCGCCAGTCGTGAGTCAAGTTCCATCACAATTCACCAGTAAAATCAGATAAATGCGGACATGCCGGGAATTTGTTAGAATCACCCGGTTGAATTCGGCCCGAACATCCAATGAATAAAGAAAACCTTGGAATTCTAACGCAACTCAATACCTTCCGTTCTGCGCGCCCCGGCCCCTTCTGGGCATCCACCGGCGTGGCGCTACTCTCGATGTTTGGCATGGTGGCCGCCTTTGGTACGGCGCCTGGCACCACCATCGAAGCGCCCTTGCTGCAGCAGACCGTGATCGAGCAACTGGCACCGGCGCTCAGCCTTGCCAGCCAGCCGGAAACCGAATTTTTCGTCCATGAAGAACGGATACAGCGTGGTGACAGCATCGCCGGATTGCTGGCTCGCCTGGGCGTACAGGATGGCGAAGCCTTCCAACTGTTGCGCAGCCACCCGGCCGGCCAGAAAATTTTCCGTCAGCTGCGCCCGGGCAAGAATGTCACCGCCCACGTCACCCGCAGCGGCGAGCTGCTGGCACTGATCTACCCACTCAATGGCATGGATCGTGTATTGGTCGTCAATAAGCGTGACGGCCACCTGAGCATCCAGGAACAATCCATCACCCTCGAGAGCCAGGTACAACTGAAATCCGGTGAAATCCAGACATCGCTGTTTGGTGCCACCGACGATGCCGGCATCCCGGACAGCATCGCCCTGCAAATGGCCGATATTTTCGGCAGCGATGTTGATTTTCACCGCGGCCTGCGGCGTGGCGACCATTTTTCGGTCGTCTATGAAACCCTTTCCTACCTGGGCAAGCCGGTACGCAGCGGGCGCATCCTGGCAGCAGAATTCACCAATGACGGCAAATCCCATCGTGCCGTCTGGTACGAAGACAGTCCCGGCAAAGGCAGCTACTACACCCCGGAAGGCAAGAGCCTGCGCCGTGGTTTCCTGCGTTCACCGCTGGAATTTTCACGCATCACCTCCGGCTTTACCACTGCCCGCTTTCATCCCATCCTGCAGACCTGGCGTGCCCACAAAGGCGTGGATTACGGTGCCCCGACCGGCACACGGGTCAAGGCCACGAGTGACGGCACCGTCGATTTCGTCGGCAACCAGGGTGGTTATGGCCGTGTCGTCATCCTGCGCCACCAAGGCCGTTACACCACACTCTATGGCCATCTGTCCGGCTTCGCCGCCGGGCTGCACAAAGGCGGGCATGTCACCCAGGGGGACGTGATCGGTTATGTGGGCAGCTCTGGCTGGGCCACCGGCCCACACCTGCACTACGAATTCCGCATCAACGACGTACACCAGAACCCGCTGGCCATCTCCCTGCCGGCAGCTGCTCCGCTGACCGTTGCCCAGATGGACACCTTTCGCAAGAAAACCCACGCCAGTCTGGCACAACTGGCCCTCATCAAAGCCAGCCCGCTGGCCGCGCTGGATTGACCGCCGGCACAACACCCTTCTGTCACAACGGAACAGCCACTGTGCCGGGCACTGCAGAACTGTTCATCGGCCTGATGTCCGGCACCAGCCTCGACGGTGTGGATGCCGCCCTGGTCGATCTGGCTCCCGCCATACCGCGGATTTGTACCACCGCCTATCTGCCCTACCCCGAGCATCTGCGTGCCGAAGCGCTGGCGCTACACGCTCCGCTGCCCGACGAACTGCACCGTGCCGCCCTCTTCAGCCAGCGCCTGGCGCACCTCTACGCCGAAGCCGTCCACCATATCCTGGCACAAAGCGGCATCGCCGCAGCGGACATCCGAGCCATCGGCTGCCACGGCCAGACGGTGCGCCACCGTCCCGACCAGGGCTACAGCCTGCAGCTCAACCAGCCAGCCCTGCTGGCCGAACTCACCGGCATCTGCGTCGTGGCCGATTTCCGCAGCCGCGATATCGCTGCCGGCGGACAGGGCGCTCCGCTGGTCCCGGCCTTCCATGCTGGCGCATTCGCCCACCCGCATCAGCACCGGATCATCCTCAACCTCGGTGGCATCGCCAATCTCACTGACCTGGCTCCGGATCATCTGCCCTGCGGTTTTGACTGTGGCCCGGGCAACATGCTGCTGGATGCCTGGATCCAACAACAACGCGGCCTGCCCTATGACACCCAGGGCGCATGGGCGGCGCAGGGCCAGGTCTTGCCTGAGCTGCTGGATCGTCTGTATACCCACCCGTTTTTTTCTGCCGCCCCACCCAAGAGCTGCGGCCGCGAAGAATTCCACCTCGCCTGGCTAACAAGCCATCTGTCAGGCCACGAAGCGGCCGAAGACGTGCAGGCCACCCTGCTGATGCTGACCTGCCGCGCCATCTGCGACGCCCTGGCACAAGAGTGCCACGATGCGACAGAACTCTATCTTTGCGGTGGTGGTGCTCACAACACCACCTTGCGCGACACCCTGGCCCGCCTGCTGCCCCACATACATATCATGACAACGGATGCACTGGGAATTCCTGCCGACTGGGTCGAAGCGGTGGCCTTCGCCTGGCTGGCCTGGCGCACCTTGCAGGGACAACCAGGCAATCTACCGGAAGTCACCGGTGCCTTGGGGCCACGGCTGCTGGGAGCCATCTACCCGGCCTGACAAGGGGATTGCGTGCAGGAATTGCTGCGATGCAATCAGTGCGCGCAATCAGTGCGCCCGTGTCCCCCACAAAATACACGAGGGCACCCTGAGATGCCCTCACTGTAACTATGCGACCATTCCCTGCGATCTGCCTGATCTACCTCAAACCGTAAAGGAAGAGCCGCAACCACAGGTGGATTGTGCATTCGGATTCTTGATGACGAACTGCGAGCCTTGCAGCCCTTCCGAATAATCAATCTCTGCACCGGCCAGATATTGATAGCTCATGGGGTCGATCAACAAGGTCACGCCGCCTTTTTCCACCAGCGTATCGTCCTCGTTCTGATCTTCCTCGAAGGTGAAGCCATACTGGAAACCGGAACAGCCGCCGCCACTGACGAACACGCGCAGCTTCAAATCCGGATTTCCTTCTTCAGCGATCAGATCCCGAACCTTCTCCACAGCATTGTCCGTAAACTGGATGGGGAGCGGCATTTCAGTCGGTGCGTTCATGATGGAGCCCTTTCAGTAGTCAACACGTTTAATTCTAAACCATAAGCCACAAACTGCCGAAACTGCACAGTCCCCGGCCAGCAATCAAGGCAGGAGCGGAATATGCGTCAGACCGCAATCCTCCGCGCAGCCAAACATCAGATTCATGTTCTGCACCGCTTGCCCCGCCGCACCCTTGACCAGATTGTCGATGACCGACAGGATCACCAGCGTATCACCGCCCTGTGGACGATGCACGGCAATCCGGCAGGTATTGGCCGCCCGCACCGAGCGCGTCTCGGGGTGGCTGCCAGGCGGCAGGACATCGACGAACCATTCGCCGGCGTAACGCTGCTCGAACAAACGCTGGAAATCTTCCTCGCAGGTGATCCGTGCGTACAACGTCGCATGGATGCCACGGATCATCGGCGTCAAATGAGGCACGAAGGTCAGCCCCACCGGGCGCTGCACCTGCCGCGACAACCCCTGGACAATCTCCGGCAGATGGCGATGGCCGGCCACACCATAGGCCTTGAAATTATCGGACGCCTCAGAGAACAAGGTGTGCGTCTCAGCCTTGCGCCCGGCCCCCGAGACGCCAGACTTCACATCTGCCACCAACGATGAAAGGTCGATACAGCCGGCCTCGACCAGCGGCAAAAACCCTAACTGTGTCGCCGTTGGATAGCAACCCGGGTTTGCCACCAGCCGCGCCCCGCGAATCTGCTCGCGGAACACCTCCGGCAAACCATACACCGCCTCGGCCACCAATGCCGGGCTGGCATGCGTCATGCCGTACCACTTCTCCCAGACGGCCACATCCTTGATACGGAAATCCGCTGCCAAGTCGATCACCCGCACCCCGGCCGCCAGCAGCTCCGCCGCCTGCTGCATGGCGATCCCGTTGGGTGTGGCAAAAAACACCACGTCACACCCACCCAGCGAAGCCTTTGCCGGATCGGAAAAACACAGGGACACCCGTCCGCGCAGACTGGGAAACATGTCGGCCACCGGCGTACCAGCCTCACCGCGCGACGTGATGGCCACCAGCTCCACCTGCGGATGCTGCGCCAGCAACCGCAACAGCTCCACCCCGGTGTACCCGGTTCCTCCTACCACCCCTACCTTGATCATCAACTGCACTCCTTGCTCAGCTGTCACGCACGTCCCCTCGGCGCTACCCGAACTCATGAAGAGCCAGGGAAAATGAGAGGACCCATCCCATCCCATCCCATCCCTCGGATTGTATCGCCGGACTATCGTCTGCCCCGAGCCATACCGCCCACTTCAGGCATGATCCGTATCGATCACCCGCTGCGGCTGCCGTTGCAGGCGCGACCAGTCCGCCTCGGCCAGGATTTCGCCAAGATGACGGAAATTCCGGTTGATGGATGCCTCATAAGGGCACTCACCACCGAAATGTGCCTTCATGTAGCGATCCGCTTCACGATACTCCTTGCGGATGCGGGTACTGAGAAAACCGGTAAAAGACGGCGTATTGCGCAGCAGAGTTTCCGGATCGGGATATTGCGACCCCGGCACCCCCGCCAGACCGATGGCACTGAATTCCACGAACAGAAAATCGCGACACTTCTCGAGATAGAAACGATCCGCCAGCTGACAGATGATATCCGACGTCCCCAGCAGACAGGCCAACGCCCGCTCCAACGGCGACACCTCCGCCGGGATGCTCCAGTCCAGCCGTGTCACCATGATCAGCCCGGCCTTGTCCGCCAGATGAGCTAGCGGCGTATCGGCCAGATAGGTGCGGACAAACTCGATGCCCCGTGCCTCATGAACCGGTGTCAGGGTTGCCCCCTGCAAATGGGACTCACCGACCCGTCGCAACAAACCAATGTCATGAAAGAACGCCAGCAGCACCCCCAGCAAGGCATGCTCGGCATCGATATGCTCCGGCGAATCCGACGCCGTTTCGCGCGCCTGGCCATCGATCAGCCGCGCCATGGCCAGCCCGGCATCCAGTGCATGACGCAGGTCATGGTAGTGCGTATCACAGCGCAACAAGCCGGGATAATCCCCCTTGAACGCTCGCACCAGATCAGTGATGGCTGCATCCAGCAGCGGCTGCCCGTACTCTGCCCCATAGCGAGTACGCAGGATATCGTCGATGGCGCGAGCGACTGACCGGGGCTGCTGAAAGTTAACCGCGCCCGTCGGGTCGCAATGAATCTTCGAATCGCCGACAGGAACCACCGGCTGTTTAGAGCTTGTGGTAGACATCACCGCCCTGCCGGACAAATTCAACCGCCTTCGCCTCCATGCCGAGAGTAATCGCATCCTTCTCGGCGACCCCGGACTGACCGGCAAAATCACGCACCTCCTGGCTGATTTTCATCGAACAGAACTTGGGGCCGCACATGGAGCAGAAATGCGCCTGCTTGGCACCTTCCTGCGGCAAGGTCTCATCATGAAACTCGCGCGCCTTGTCCGGATCCAGCCCCAGATTGAACTGATCCTCCCAGCGAAATTCAAAACGCGCCTTGGACAGTGCGTTATCGCGCACCTGTGCTCCCGGATGCCCCTTGGCCAGATCCGCCGCATGTGCCGCAATCTTGTAAGCGATGATGCCATCCTTGACATCATTCTTGTCCGGCAAGCCCAGATGCTCCTTGGGCGTGACATAACACAGCATGGCCGTACCATACCAGCCGATCATCGCCGCACCGATGGCACTGGTGATATGGTCATAGCCTGGCGCAATGTCGGTGGTCAGCGGCCCCAGCGTATAGAAAGGCGCCTCGTGGCACAGTTTGAGCTGCAATTCCATGTTCTCCCGGATCATGTGCATGGGAACATGGCCTGGGCCTTCGATCATCACTTGCACGTCATGCTTCCAGGCAATCTGCGTCAGCTCGCCCAGCGTCTGCAACTCGCCAAACTGCGCCTCATCATTGGCATCGTGCAACGACCCCGGGCGCAGGCCGTCGCCCAGACTGAAGGCCACGTCATACGCCTTCATGATCTCGCAGATATCCTCGAAGTGCGTGTAGAGGAAATTTTCCTGATGGTGTGCCAGACACCACTTGGCAAGGATGGAGCCGCCGCGCGAGACAATGCCCGTCAGGCGTTTGGCCGTCAGCGGAATGTAGCGCAGCAGCACCCCGGCATGGATGGTGAAGTAATCCACGCCCTGCTCGGCCTGCTCGATCAACGTATCGCGGAAAATTTCCCAGGTCAGCGCCTCCGCCCGGCCATCAACCTTTTCCAATGCCTGATAGATCGGCACGGTACCGATTGGCACCGGGCTGTTGCGCACGATCCACTCGCGCGTCTCGTGGATATTCTTGCCGGTCGACAAATCCATCACCGTATCGCCGCCCCAGCGGATGGCCCAGGTCATCTTCTCGACCTCTTCCTGGATGCTGGAACCCAGCGCCGAATTGCCGATGTTGGCATTGATCTTCACCAGGAAATTGCGCCCGATGATCATCGGCTCGGCTTCCGGATGATTGATGTTGGCCGGAATGATGGCGCGCCCTGCCGCCACCTCGGCACGCACGAATTCCGGCGTGATGAGCCGGGGAATCCCCGCCCCCAGCGGCTCACCCGGATGCTGACGCAAAAGCAGTTCGGTCAGCCCCTCACGCTTCTGGTTCTCGCGGATGGCGACAAATTCCATTTCCGGCGTGACGATGCCGCGACGGGCGTAATGCATCTGCGTGACATTCGCACCAGCTTTGGCTCGACGTGGTGGACGCGACAAGTTGAAGCGGATGGCACCACTGGCTGGATTCTGCGCCCGCTCACGACCATACGCAGAAGACAGCCCGGACAAAGCCTCACTATCGCCTCGTTCCTCGATCCAGCCTGCCCGCAAAGGCAGCAAGCCACTGCGGATGTCGATCCTCACCTGAGTATCCGTGTAAGGACCAGAACAGTCATACACGCAAATGGCCGGGTTATCCTCCCCACCCGACTGCGCCGGCGTCACCGACTGGCGTATCTCGCGCATCGGCACCCGGACATCCGGCCGGCTCCCCTCGACATACACCTTGCGTGAATTAGGTAAAGGCTGAACACTGGCCTCATCCACATGTGCCTGGCTGGCAAGAAATTTGTCGTTGGCATTCATGGCAACACTCCACAGACTCCATTACTTCATCAATTCATCACTTCATCAGCCTACGCCGTCGCCCCGAAACCGCCGCATCCTCATCCCAACAGTCTGGCCATGCAACACGGCCCGGACGCGCACATAAAACAGGTGACCTGCCGGCAGCAGGCAACAAGGCGGGCAAACTACTGTAAAGCTGACACGATTGCAACCACATTGCCATCGTACTGCCACACTGCCACGCTGCCACAGCCCGCACCAAAAAACCTGTTTCCCGTGCCCCCTCTGCCACCACCGGTAGCGCTCCTCGAACAATCACGACACTTTCAAGCACTTGCCATCCATAAGACAGGTCGACACAATACGCATATTCCTCCTAGTTTTCAGATATCCGGTGATAATCCGCAAATCTCCTCACGGGAGCGCTGCATGCGCACAAGCACAAGTATCGTCGCCCTTATCTTCACCCTGCTACCACTGACCGGGACCTTCGTTCCTGCCGCCTTGGCCGCCAACTGGCAGGCCATTGCCACCCCCGATGGCCAACGTGTCGACATCGACCGTTCGCGTATCGCCTTCATTGACCGCGGCAAGGCCGTGGCCTGGAGCCGTTTGCTGGGTAACGGCACCCTGCCGCTTGGCAGCACGCGCTACACCAGCATCGAGCAGCTCGGTCGCTACGATTGCGACGGACGGACCTACACCATCCTCAAGCGCGTCTATCTGTTGGGTGGCGTGCCCGTCAAGGAAGAGCGCGTCAGCAGCCTGCGGGAGGCCACCATTGCCAGCGACAGCGCCGAAGACAAACTGCTGACAGAGGCCTGCCGGCAATACACCGCCAGCAACCGCAAGGCCACACCACTCCCCGCGCTCCCCGCGACCACCACAGCCACAGCCACAGCCAGCAAAGCTGCGCCCGCCGCCACCGCTGCCGTACCCATCCCGGGAGAACAGCCAGCGGCACGTGTCATGCTGGCCGATGTCCGCCAAATCGCCGCTGGCCAGGAGGCTCACCTTCAGACAACAGCAGCCTCTTCCGGTGACTCACTGCCCTCCACATCCACCTCATCCACTGCCCTCCCTGCTTCGCCGCCCGCCGCCCGCCTGAGCCTGCCCAACCGTGCCGATCTGGCTGCCAGGGCTGCCGCAGAAAAGGCCGCCTTGCTGCCAGGAAACAGCCCGGCACGACCACCCACCCCCGCGCCAACCGCCCGCAACAAGACCACCCCCACCACGGCTGAAGAGTCCCCATCATCCCCATCCCTATCCCTATCCCCATCGTCGCCCCCACCGCCAGCCGCTCGCCCCAGCTACCTGCGCCAAATTTCACGCGGCGCACCGCGCCGCAAGGTTGCCACCCCGCCACCACCGCCGCCCGAACCTCGCCTCATTCGCTGGAGCTATGACGGTGAAGGCGGCCCGGCCAACTGGGCAAACCTGCGCAGTGATTACAGCGCCTGCGGCTTTGGTAAACGCCAGTCACCCATCGACATCCGCGATGCCATCCGTGTCGATCTGGCCCCCATCCGCTTCGATTACCGGCCCAGCCGCTTCCGCGTCACCGACAACGGCCACACCGTGCAAGTCGATGTCGCCTCTGGCAGCAGCATCACGCTCCTAGGACGACGCTTCGAACTGACCCAATTGCATTTCCACCGCCCCTCGGAAGAACGCATCAACGGCCGTGCCTACGACATGTCTGCCCATCTGGTGCACCGTGATCTCGACGGCCAGATCGCCGTCGTCGCCGTCCTGCTGGAACGCCAGGAAGAAAACCCGCTGATCCAGCTGCTCTGGAACCACCTGCCACTGGAAGTCGGCCAGGAAGTCAATTCCGAGGTTGCCATCAACCTTATCGACCTGATCCCCGAAAACCGCGGCTACTGGACCTACATGGGCTCCCTGACCACACCGCCCTGTAGCGAGGACGTCCTGTGGATGGTGATGAAACAGCCCCAACCCATCTCAGCCGAGCAGGTTTCCATCTTCGCCCGTCTCTACCGCAACAACGCCCGCCCCATTCAGCCGGTCAACGGCCGCCTCATCAAGGAATCGCGCTGACCGCCGATACTCCACTGCGTGGCCATCCTGCAACCCATCTGCCGCCCGCATCGCCGGAACCATTAAAATCCGGCGACGCTGGCGGCTTCTTCCTTTACAATCACGCGATTCAGCTTGCCCTTGCAATATTAGCAAATTCTTATACACTTCTGCTTTTCGGAGACACGCATGAACCTGGAACAAGCCCGCTACAACATGGTCGAGCAGCAATTGCGGCCCTGGGATGTTCTGGATCAAGGGGTTCTCGACCTGCTCTACGTCGTCAAACGCGAAGATTTCGTCCCGCAACCCTACCGCCAGCTGACCTTCTCCGACAGTGAAATTCCGCTCGGCCACGGAGCCTGCATGCTGCCTCCCAAGATCGAGGCACGCGCCCTGCAAGCCCTGAAGCTGCGCAAATCCGACCGGGTGCTGGAAATCGGTACCGGCTCGGGTTACATGGCAGCGCTGCTGGCCGCCCATGCTGCCCAGGTCTGGACGGTGGACATCGTGCCCGAGCTTGCCGAAGCCGCCGCCCAACGCTTCAAGCAGCTCGACATCAGCAACATCGGCACGGCAGCGGGAGATGCCTCGAACGGCTGGCCGGCTCAGGCACCTTACGATGCCATCATGGTTTCCGGTGCCCTGCCCATGCTGCCGCAAGTGCTGCTCGACCAGCTCAAGGTCGGCGGACGCCTGCTGTGCTTCATCGGCGATGCCCCGCTCATGGAAACCCGCCTGATCACCCGCCAAAGCCTGTACGACTTCCATACGGAAGTGCTGTTTGAAACCCAGGTACCGACACTGTTTTGCGCCCCCCCCCCTTCGCGCTTCACCTTCTGACCCCGTGTCCCCGCCACTGCCTACCCTGCCCCAATCCTTACACTCGCAGAACGAGGAACGTCTGCCATGAAGAAAACCCTGCCGCTGCTGATCGGTGCCGCACTTGCCGCGGCCTCGGGAGCGACGCACGCCGTGGATCTGCTCGGAACCTACCGCGATGCCCTCACCTACGATGCCCGCTTCGCCTCCGCCCGTGCCGAGCGCGATGCCGGGCTGGAAAAGCTGCCGCAAGGTCGCGCCGGACTGCGCCCGCAGATCAATTTCATGGCCGACACCAAGTGGAACGACACCACGACCCAGCTGCGTTCTTCACCCACCATGTCGCTCCAGCCCGTCATGGGGGCGCCGCTGGCCAAAGCCTTTGGCAAGCTGATTCCCGAAAACACCTCATCGCGCTACAACACCCATTCCTGGGGCATCAGCCTGATGCAGCCCCTGTTCCGCTGGCAGAACTGGTCCATCTACAAGCAAGCCGAGCTGGCCACGGCCGCCGCCGAAGTGCAATACAGCGCCGCCAAACAAGATCTGATCGAACGGGTCATCCAGGCCTATTTCGACACCCTGCTGGCGCAGGCAGAAGTCACCACGGCCACCGCCCAGAAAGCCGCCATCAGCGAACAGCTGGCCGCCGCCAAGCGCAGCTTTGAAGTCGGCACCACCACCATCACCGACACCCACGAAGCACAAGCCCGCTTCGATCTGGTGACGGCCACGGAGCTGGTTGCCCAGAATGATCTTGAAGTCAAAAAACAGGCGCTGCGCACCCTGACCGGCAAGGAAATCGATGAGCTGAAGGGTCTGAAACCTAATGTCGAACTCAGCCCACCAGAGCCCAGCGATGTCGCACAATGGGTCGAGTCCGCCGAAAAAGACAATTACAACGTCCAGCTAAGCAAGACACAGCTCGAAATCGCCAATCGTGAAATCGAGAAGAACCGTGTCGGCCACTATCCCACGCTGGACCTCATCGCCAACCACGGTCGCCAGTCGAGCAGCACCAATCCGATGTGGTCGCCCCTGGGTGGCACCGACACCGACGCCACAGTGGTCGGCCTGCAACTGAACATCCCGATTTTCAGCGGTGGCCTGACCGCCTCCAAGACTCGCGAAGCCGTCGCCTTGCGCGAAAAAGCCAATTCCGACCTCGAAAATGTACGTCGCATGGCTGCCCTTGGCGCGCGCCAATCCTACCTGGGCGTCACCTCCGGTCTGGCTCAGATCAAGGCTCTTGAGCAGGCCCTGCTGTCCTCGCAATCCGCGCTGGACTCCAACAAGCTCGGCTATGAAGTCGGCGTGCGCGTCAATATCGACGTACTCAACGCCCAGCAGCAGGTCTCCTCGACCAGCCGCGACCTGGCCAAGGCACGCCTGCAAACCCTCATGGCCCAGGTCAAGCTGAAAGCCCTCACGGGCGGGCTGTCCGAGCAGGATGTCGCCGTTCTCAACGGCTTGCTGGAGCCCTGACAGCAGGCCAATGCCTCGTTCCGGGATGACTGATTGAACGCCTCTTCCCACAGCGTCGGCATCGTCACGACACAGCAGGCACACTTCGCCGAACCGCTCATTCTGCGCAGTGGCGCGGTGCTGCCGGCCTATGATCTCGTCTTTGAAACCTACGGCCAGCTGAACGCAGCGAAATCCAACGCCATCCTCATCTGCCACGCCCTCTCCGGCCATCACCATGTCGCCGGCCACTATGCCGATGAGCCGGACAACCTCGGCTGGTGGGACAACATGGTCGGCCCTGGCAAGCCAATCGACACCGACCGTTTCTTCGTCGTCGGCGTCAACAACCTCGGCGGCTGTCACGGCTCGACCGGCCCCTCGACGATCAACCCGGCCACCGACAAGCCCTGGGGTGCCGACTTCCCGCTGGTCGCCGTCAATGACTGGGTGCATGCCCAGGCACGCCTGGCCGACCGCCTCGGCATCGACTGCTGGGCAGCCGTCATCGGCGGCAGTCTCGGCGGCATGCAGGCACTGCGCTGGGCCATCACCTACCCGCAGCGAGTGCGCCACTCTATCGTCATTGCTGCCGCCCCCAAGTTGTCCGCACAAAATATCGCCTTCAACGACGTTGCCCGTCAGGCCATCCTCACCGATCCGGATTTCCACGGCGGTCATTATTACGAGCACGACGTGCGGCCGGTGCGTGGCCTGCGGCTGGCACGCATGCTCGGCCACATCACCTATCTTTCCGACGACCAGATGGGCGAACGGTTTGGCCGGGTGCTGCGCCCCGAAGGCCTGAACTACGGCTACGGGGTCGAGTTTGAAATCGAATCCTACCTGCGCTATCAGGGCGACAAGTTCGCCGGCTATTTCGACGCCAACACCTATCTGCTGATGACCAAGGCGCTCGACTACTTTGATCCGGCACGCGAATGCCAGGGTGACCTGAATGCCACACTGGCCCGTAGCCAAGCCGATTTCCTGGTGATCTCCTTCACCACCGACTGGCGCTTCAATCCTGGGCGCTCGCGTGAAATCGTCGCCGCCCTGCTGGCCAACCAGCGCAATGTTTCCTATGCCGAGCTCAGCCTGCGCTGGGGACACGACTCCTTCCTAATGGAAGATGCCCACTACCACGCCGTCATCGCCACCTACCTGAAACGGATCCGGACATGACCGCCCTGCCAGGACGCGCCGACTTTGATGTGATTGCCGGCTGGGTGCAACCCGGTCAGCGCGTGCTCGACCTTGGCTGCGGGGACGGTTCACTCCTGCGACTGCTCATCGACACGCGCGGCGCTGTCGGTTACGGCATCGAAATCGAAGACAGCAAATCCCTGGCCGCCATTGGCAATGGCATCAACGTCCTCCAGAGCGACCTCGAAGCCGGGCTGGCGATTTTTGTCGATGACGCCTTCGACCATGTCGTCCTGTCACGCACCCTGCAAACCGTGCGCAACACCCAGGACATCCTGCGCGAAATGCTGCGGGTGGGACGTGAAGCCGTCGTCTCCTTCCCCAACTTCGGTTACTGGAAGAACCGCATGGCCGTCATGGCCGGACGCATGCCCGTCTCCGAAGACCTGCCCTACCAGTGGTACGACACCCCCAACATGCGTTTTTTCACCATGCTGGACTTTGAAGACCTGTGCCACCAGCTCGATCTCGTCGTGCGCGATCGTCAGGTCCTCGACGAGCAAGGACAGCGGGTAACGGAAGAATGTGACTTCCTCGGCAGCCTGGCCGTCTACCGGCTCGCCCGCCACGACTGACGACAGAACATGCCTGCCCTGCCCGACTGGCTCGCAGCCCTGTTTACGCGGCGCATGCTGATCTGCGTGGCGACCGGCTTTTCCTCCGGCCTGCCGCTCTATCTGCTGCTCAACCTGATTCCCGCCTGGCTGTTTAGCGAAGGCATCAGCCTGCGCGACATCGGTGCCATGACCCTGATCCAGCTGCCCTACACCTGGAAATTCCTCTGGTCACCCCTGCTCGACCGCTACAGCCCGCCCGGGTTTGGCCGCCGACGCGGCTGGATGCTGCTGACCCAGTTCGGGCTGCTCGCCAGCATCTGCGGCTTCGGCCTGCTCAGTCCCCGCCTCGACCTGTCCAGCATCATCCTGCTGGCCCTCACCCTCACCCTGCTGTCAGCCACCCAGGACATTGCCATCGATGCCTTTCGCCGCGAAATCCTGCCCGATGCCGAGCTGGGCCTGGGCAACTCGGTGCACGTCAATGCCTATCGCATCGCTGGCCTGATTCCCGGCTCGCTATCGCTGATTCTGGCCGACCACCTGCCCTGGCAACAAGTGTTCCTCATCACCTCGCTGTTCATGCTGCCCGGCGTGCTCATGAGCCTGCTGGTTCAGGA
>JAGOSV010000027.1:15265-30281 GCA_018062105.1 Sterolibacterium sp.
GCGAACATCACCTCATCCACCGAAACACAACTGGCAAAGCGCGGCTCACCGTCGATCAGCGACATCTCGCCCAGCGTCTCGCCGGCCACCACCACCCCGATCCGCTGCGGGATACCGGCAGAATTGCGCTTGACGATCTCGATCTTCCCGGCCAGCAGCAGCAACACATATTCCCCGGACTCGCCTTCACGGATCAGCTCGTGTCCAGCCGCTGCGCGATAGCAGCGCATGTGACGGGCAATGTCCAGCAAGTCGCTTTTATCCAAGCCCTCGAAGAAGGGAATGTGATCGAGGATGGCATTGATCTCGTCGAGATGATGTGCTGCATCACCCAGCGGCGTGCATTCCGTAAACTGCCCTCGATCAACGTGCGTCATTGTCAGACTCCAGGATTCATGCTGCGAGGATTATAGCCAGTGTTGCAGGGCAGCGGTCACCACCAGCAGCCAGCCGCCGGCCGCCGCCAGCAGATGCCGGTCCGTCAGCAGCAGACGTGCCGGATCGCCGCCCTCTCCCTGCCGATGCAACAAAAACAGATAACGGTACATGCCATACACCACCAGCGGCACGCTGTAGATCAGGTGTGTCGTCCCATGCACCGCCAGCGTCTCCGGGCTGACCGTATAAAGACTGTAGGAAATGATGGCAGCCGCACTGGCGATAGTCATGAACTGGTCGAGCATGGCTGGAGAATAATGCTCCAGCACGCGCCGATGGCTGGCCGCCTGCCCATCCGCCAGGGCCATGGCTTCGGCTCGGCGCTTGGCAAAGCCGAGGAACAGCGTCAGCATCAGGCTGCACAGCAGCAGCCAGTAGGACGGCTGGATGGCCACCCCGCTGGTGCCCGCCAGAATACGCAGCATGAAGCCCGCCGCAATGATGAAGACATCGAGTACGGCAACATGCTTGAGCCCCAGCGTGTAGCCGATATTAAGCACGACATAGCTGGCGAACACCCAGGGTGCCTGATTATTGCTGAACAGCACCAAGGCCAGGCCACCACCAAAACAGCCGGCCAGCAGCCACAGCGCCGCCACCACCGACACCTGGCCACTGGCGAGGGGACGATGACGCTTTTCCGGATGCTGGCGATCCTGCTCGCGATCGATCAGGTCATTCATCACATAGACGCCGGAAGCCAGCAGGCAGAACGCAGCAAACGCCAGCAATACCTGGACGAGACGCTGCGGATCCTCCCAAGCATGACCGAACAGCAAGCCGACGAAGACAAAGCCATTTTTCAGCCATTGATGTGGCCGCATCAGGCGGATGAGCGATTTCACTTGTGACATGCAGTCCCCGAAAAGTAACGGTCACAAAAATAGCAGCCCGTCTGCGGCAGCCATGCTGGCAGGGCGTAATACTGCTCCCGTACCCGGGCCAGCACAGTATCGCGATAAACCGGGTACTGGAAGTCTTGTCCCAGCACCATCGTATACGTCGCACCACGCACCGTGAACGTCTTCACCGTCAGCGCACGAAAATAGGGTGCATATTCCTCTGCCGCCGGTGGCGTCTTGCGCAAGATGAGGATATTCCTGCCGGCCAGAGTGCGGAAATCAGTCAGGATGTCATCATGACGGGCATGAGCGGAGCCCGGGCCAAACACCAGGAAATAGCGGCGCGCGTAGTAGCCCAGGGTGACCGCGCTGGAATAACCGTCACTGGCAAATACGTAGTCCTGGGCATACGGCTGCAGATGTTCGAGCAGCTTCGGTGCCTCGACCGTCAGCACAATGCCGTCATACAAGCGCGTGCGCTGCCAGGTCTCCAGCGGCAGCTGGGCGATGGTGACGAACAGCAGGACATGGACAAGGGCGAAGCCAGCGAAAAAATTGACCAGCCGGCGCAGCCCAGCAGCCTCACCCAGCACAGCCGGCAGGATCAGCACGAACGGCAAAAAGGACAGCACCCAGTGCAAGCCGATCTGCTTGACCAGCGACAAGCCACCAAACAACAGCAGCGGCACGCCACCAATGAGCAGCAACGCCCGCCCTGCGGCATCGCGCCAAAGCCCGACCAGGGCAGCACGCCGCCGCCATAGCTGCCAGAGCAGCGGCGGCGTCAGCGCATACAGCATCATGACAACATACAGCAGCGGTATTTTCCACGACAGGCCGGCATCGCTGTTGCGATTGACGAAGTTGAACATGACATTCGCCCAGCAATGGCCGGCATTCCACCAGGCCATCAGCAGCAGGGCCGGCAGCACCAGGGCAAAGCACAGCAGCAGACCACGCCATTTACGCCCGCCGGGACGGATCAGGGCATGCAGCAGATAGGCAAAACCCAACAAGGCTGCGAAGTATTTGGACAGCACCGCGCCGGCCAGCAGCAGCCCGGCCAGTGCGTAAAAGCGCCCGTCATCATCACGCGCGGCACGCAGGAAAGCCAGCGCCGAAAAGAAGGCACAATAGACCAGCGCCGTATCCGTAGTAATGAGGACATTCCAGATATTGAGCGGTGCCAGCAGGATCAGGGCCGCCGCGCCCCAGGCCACGGACTCGCCACGCGCCGCCAGAAAACGTGCCGTTGCCCAGGCCATGATGCTAGGCAACAGGATAGTCGGCAGCCGCAACCACCACGAGGCTTCGGAAACCTGTAACAGAGCCGCCAGCCACCAGCCAATCAGCGGCGGATGGTCGTAGAACCCCCAGTCGGGAACCTTGCCCCACCAGATGAAATACGCCTCGTCGCCAGTGACCGGCAAAGTGGCCGCCAGCCAGAAACGGAACAACAGGGTGGCCGCCAGCAGCGCCAAGAAACGGTTGCGTGTCATATGCCGGGGCTCCGGTATGCCAACGATATTCAGCGTTCGACCAGGGCCAGGCGACGCCGGCGCACCGCCGCAGCCAGCGTATCGAGCAGGCAGAGGCTGTCTTCCCAGCCCAGACAGGCATCGGTCACTGACACTCCGTATTCAAGTGTCTTGCCCGGCACGATGTCCTGCCGTCCGGGTTTGAGATGCGATTCGACCATGACCCCAAAAATGCGCTCCTCGCCGGCGGCCAGTTGGTCGGCTACCTCCGTGGCCACCGCCAGCTGCGCGGCGTATTGCTTGCGACTGTTGGCATGTGACAGGTCAATCATCAACCGTGCAGCCAGACCGGTCGCACCCAGCGCCTGACAGGCAGCCTCGACGCTGGCAGCATCGTAATTGGGGGTCTTGCCACCGCGCAGGATCAGATGGCAGTCTTCGTTACCCAGCGTCGCCACGATGGCCGAATGGCCACTTTTGGTGACAGAAAGAAAGTGATGCGGGCTGGCTGCCGCCCGGATGGCGTCGAGAGCGACATGAACATTGCCCTCCGTGCCATTCTTGAATCCGACGGGGCAAGACAGCCCAGAAGCCAGCTCACGATGTATCTGCGACTCGGTGGTGCGCGCCCCGATCGCTCCCCAGCTGATGAGATCAGCCGTGTATTGCGGCGTGATGGTATCGAGAAACTCGGTACCGCAAGACAGCCCCAGTTCATTGACCTGCAACAACAGACGACGTGCCAGACGCAGGCCATCATTGATGCGGAAGCTGCCATCGAGTGCCGGGTCGTTGATGAGTCCTTTCCAGCCCACCGTCGTCCGTGGTTTCTCGAAATAGACGCGCATGACGATGAGCAAGTCCTGCTGCAGGCGATCGCTCTCTGCCTTCAGCCGCTGCGCGTAATCAAGCGCAGCAGCCGGGTCGTGGATCGAGCACGGGCCGATGACCACCAGCAGGCGGTCATCGGCCCCATGCAGGATACGATGAATGGCACGTCGCGCGGCATCGGTAGTGCGCGCTGCGGACTCACTGCCCGGCAACTCAGCCAGAATCCGGGCCGGGGTGGCCAGTTCCTTGATCTCCTGGATACGCACATCATCGACGACAGGTTTCATGACGATCACCTCAAGGGCAGCAGGCTGCTGCCCGCATTCATTGAACAGGCCAGATTGTTGATGGTTGTCGCGCATCACACCATGCACCATGCACACCATGCACGGGACGCTGCCACCCGGCATCCCGTATCCGGCGGCCGGCCTCACTCGGTTCGCAATGCCTCGACAGCATCCATGCGCGCGGCACGCCGGGCCGGCAAAACCCCCGCCAGCAGGCCGATGACCACGGCGATACCTTCTGCCATGGCGACGAACTCGAGCGGGGTATGCACCGGCAGAGCTGGCACTGTGGCATGGATAATCTGTGCCAGGCCAAAGCCGATCACCAGACCCAGCCCACCCCCCAGGGCAGAGAGCACCACGGCCTCGCCGAGAAAAATGCCAAGGATGGTGCTACGTGGTGCCCCCAGGGCCACCATCAGGCCGATTTCACTGGTGCGCTCGGTGACGGCAATGGTCATGATGGTGACGATCCCCACCCCTCCCACCAGCAGAGAAATGCTGCCCAGCGCCCCCACCGCCATGGTCAGCACGTTGAGAATCTTGGACAACGAACGCAGCATGTCGGCCTGGGTAATCAAGGTGAAATCTTCGCGGCCATGACGTGCGGACAGCACGGACTTCACCACCGCCGTGACCGACTCGACCGGCACGCTCTCGGCATAGGCCACCCGGATTTCCGCCAGACCATCGCGGTTGTAAAGCTCGAGCGCCCGCTCGGCCGGAATGAACAAGGTGTCATCGACATCCACCCCCAGCACCTGGCCACGCGCTTCCAGCACGCCGATGACCGTGAATTGCATGCCACCGACCCGAATCCGCAAACCCAGCGGGTTGGCTTCGCCAAACAGCTCCTTCTTCAGGGTTGCACCCAGCACGGCCAGTGAGCGGGCACTGCCAATTTCGTCATCCGGCAGAAACTGGCCGCTACGCACGGACAAAGTAACCACCTTGGGCATCTGTGCGCCAACACCATACAAGGTCGTGCGGCGTACCCGACCGTTGCCGCTGACTTCGGAATTGCCCCACAGCCAGGGTGTGACGGCCAGAATGTTGGGACGATGCTCCAGCGCCTTGGCATCTTCGAGCGTCAGCGGCCGCACCGAAGACGGAATGCCGCTGGTGTGCTGGCCGCCGGTCTTGGTCTTGCCAGGCGAGATGAACACGGTGTTGGTACCGAACTGGGTGAACTCACCCAGCACGAAACGATGGATACCTTCGCCGATGGAGGTCAGCAAGATGACGGCCGCAATACCGACGGCGATCCCCAGCAGCGTCAGAAAACTGCGCAGCCGCTGCGCCGTGATTGCCCGCAAAGCCAACAGGATGCTGTCCGTGATCCGCATGGCTGCCTCAGTGTTTGGACAACGCCGTGACAGGATCGAGCGCTGCGGCATTGCGTGCCGGAGCCACGCCAAACAGGATGCCCGTGGCCAGTGCCGTTCCCAGGCCGGCCAGCACCGCCCAATCAGGCGGATAAGCCGGGAAGGAGGGATAACGGTAACGGATGACGGCCGCCCCCAACAACCCCAGGCCATACCCCACGACCGCACCGGCCAGCGAGAGGATGCCGGCCTCGGTCAGGAAAGCCAGCTCGATATTACGACGTGTCGCGCCCAGAGCCTTGAGCAGACCGATTTCAGACGTGCGCTGGACGACGGAGACCAGCATGACGTTCATCACCAGGATGCCGGATACCGCCAGACTGATGGCCGAAATGCCGGCCACCCCCAGCGTCAGCGCCGTCAACAGGCGGTCGAAGGTATGCAAGACGGCATCCTGGGTGATGGCGGTCACGTCCAGCTCGCCTTCATGGCGCTGCTTGATGATCTCCTGTGCTTCACTTTTCGCCCGCTCGATGGCCTCGCGCCCCTTGGCCTCGACGAAGATACGAAACAAGGTATTGCTATTGAGCATGGACTGCGCCAGAGCCACCGGAATCATGACGACTTCATCATTGTTGGTACCCAGCGACTGACCGCTGGGCGCAAACACTCCGACCACCCGGAAGCGGCGCCCGCCAATCCGCACCAGCCGGCCGAGCGCCGGCTCGGCACCGAACAATTCCTTGCGGATGGTGGCACCGATGACCACCTCCGGCATGCCGCGCGTCCAGTCTTCCGTCGCCAGGAAACGCCCTTGCGCCAGATTGAGCGGACGGATATGGACGTACTCGGCCGTTGTGCCAAAGACCAGGGTTTCGCGCAGCCGGCCTTCGATACCGATTTCGGTATTGCCGATGGCCAGCGGAGCCACCTGCTGAATGGCCGGTGCCCGCTTGAGCGCCTGGGCATCAGCGATGGTCAAATCACGCGGCGTACCAGAAATGACATTGGCCGGATTGAAGCCACCGGTAGCCGAACGGCCCGGCATGATAATGACGAGGTTGGTGCCCAGCGAAGAAAACTCATGCAGGATGTAGCGGCGCGCACCATCACCCAATGCCGTCAGCGTCACCACGGCGGCCACCCCGATCGAGATGGCCAGTACCAGCAGAAAGGTGCGCAAAGGGCTACCCAGCGCCGCATCACGGGCAAAACGGATGAGGTCTGGCGTCCGCATCGTTTAGGCGATCATGGCCGCCGATGTCGCCGCACTGTCCAGCTTGAGCAGCCCATCTTCCATGCGCAACTGGCGACGGGCGCGGTTGCCCAGGGCCACATCATGCGTCACAACAATCAGCGTCACCCCTTGGTCATTGAGTGCTTCCAGCAGGCGCATCACTTCCTCGCCGGTAGCGCGATCGAGATTCCCGGTCGGCTCGTCGGCCAGGATCATGGCCGGCTGCATGACCAGCGCGCGGGCAATGGCCACCCGCTGCCGCTGCCCACCAGACAGCTCATTGGGGCGGTGGTGCGCCCGCTGCTCCAGACCATAATCCCGAAGCGCCTGAGCCGTGCGCACCGCCCGTTCTTTGGGTGGAATACCCGCCAGTGTCATGGGCAGCGCAATATTCTCGGCCGCCGTCAGCCGCGGCACCAGATGAAAGCTCTGGAAGACGAAACCGATGCGCTCGCTGCGCACCCGCGCCTGCTCCTCGGGGCTCAGTGTGGTGACATCCCGTCCTTCCAGCCGGTAAGTACCCGCATCCGGGCGATCGAGCAGTCCCAGCAGATTGAGCAGGGTCGACTTGCCGGAGCCGGAAGGCCCCATCACGGCCACGTACTCGCCACTGCGGATACTGACATTGAGCTCATGCAAGGCATGAACCCGGCTGTCCCCGAGATGGAAAACCCGTTCGATACCGGTCAGTTCGATCAGGGGCGCGGCAGAGGAATATGCCGGACGCTCCTGGACAGGCTCTTGCCACGCCCCCGTGGCCTCTTCAGGCACATCTTTTCCCACACGTTCCTCGTGTTCCCTGTGCTCCTCGCGTGCCCAGCCCTGGTGCGGGTGCTGCAAACCTGGCAAGCCCTGCTCATGCAGCAGCTCATGAGCATCAGTGGCCTCATGCCCGGCATACGGCTCCTTGCGCAGAGAGGGGTCATGCACCTCGAACATAGGCTCGGTCATGGATAGTCACGCTCACTCTGCCGCCGGTGTGGCGGAGGGGTCGGTACCCGTTGCGGCCGGTGCAGGCGCCGGTGCCGGTACGGGTGCTGGCGTGTGGGCGGGCGCAGAGGCAGGAGCAGCAGCCGTTTCTTCGGCGACATAGTGCACCCCGGCCTTCACCCCTTCGCGCTCGAGCGACGTCACCACCTTGTCTCCCGCCGCCAGTCCTTCGAGCACTTCCGTATATTCCCAGTTGGCCAGGCCCGTCTTCAGCTGCCGCTCTTCCAGTACGCCGTTGGCACCGGCAACCAGTACCCGGCCGCCTTCCAGCAGGGCCGAAGTGGGCACCCGGATGGCATTTTCACGCGCTGACAGGATGATCTCGACGTTGGCCGTAAAACCGACCAGCAGATGTTCGATACTGGCCGGATCATCAAAGACTGCCTCGATATCCACGGTACGCGACTGCTTTTCAATCGCCAGCACATAAGGTGCCACACGCTTGATACGGCCCGGGAAGGATTTCTTCGGCAAGGCATCCAGCGTGATGCGTACCGGCTGGCCTTCATGGATTTTCGGCGCATCGACCTCATCCATCGGTGCCTTGATATACAGGCAGGACTCGTCGAACAAGTCGATGGCTGGTGGTGTCATGATGCCCGGAGGCGACGGTGTGGAATACTCGCCGATCTCCCCCGTGATCTTGGCTACCGTACCATTGAACGGCGCATACAGCGACGTGCGCCCCTGTTCGACCTGGGTCACATTCACCTGAGCCTGAGCCTGCGCCACACGCGCCTTGGCCGCATCACAGCTGGCTCGTCGGGCGGCGGCTTCGGCATGGGCGGCATCGCTACGCGAACCGGAAACATAGCTCTGGGCATGCAGCAGATCGAGGCGCTGCGCCTCACGCTCGGCATTGGCGGCGACCGTACAGGCTTCGGCAATCCCCTGACGAGCCGTATCGACCTGAGCGCGTGCCAGAGCATTCTGCGCCATCTGGTCATCATTCCACAGCTTCATCAGCAGCTGCCCTTTCTTGACCCGATCCCCTTCCTTGACCGGCAGCTGGTCGATCCGCCCACCCATCAGGGTAGACAGTTTGGTGCGCTGACAGGACTCGACAGCCCCGGCCCGTGTGTTGGCAATCGAAGACTCGACCTTGCCCGTTCCCACTTCGGCAAAGACGACCGACACGGGTTTCGGGCGTGAAAACCACCACCAGCCTCCGGCCCCAGCGGCCACAATGAGAAGTACGATCAGCAGGCGACCGGCAATGATGGATACTTTTGAAGTTGTCATAATCTCTGACAGCCGTCAGTGCATGGGTTGATGACAGAAATCCACAAGAAAACGGCCCCGGAAAGCAGGCCATCGTCGCATTCTACCTGAAGGTTTGCCAAGCTCCCGGCCCGGCCACACCGGAGCCCAGGGCATTGACCTCTCCATCCTCGCCCTGCCGGATGCGCGCCTGGAGGAAGCCGTGCCCTCCACCTTTCACAACGCATAATCCACAATCAGCGGTGCATGATCGGAAAACCGCTGCTCCTTATACACTCCGGCAGATACGGCACGCGCCGCCACGTCCGGTGTGGCGATCTGGTAATCGATCCGCCAGCCCACATTCTTCACCCGCGCCTGCCCACGGTTGCTCCACCAGGTGTAAGCCTCGCCGGTGGCATCGGGATACAGGCGACGATACACATCGACCCAGCCCTGTTCATCGAACACCCGCGTCAGCCAGGCCCGTTCTTCCGGCAGGAAGCCACTGTTCTTGAGGTTGCCCTTCCAGTTCTTCAGGTCGATTTCCTGATGGGCAATGTTCCAGTCGCCACACAGCACCACCTCGCGCCCGCTGCGCCTGAGCTCGGCCAGGTACGGCAGGAAACGCGCCATGAAATCAAATTTGGCCGCCTGACGATGCTCGCCACTGGAACCCGATGGGAGATACAGCGACACCACCGACAGCCCACCGAAGCGCGCCTCGATGTAACGGCCCTCGGCATCGATTTCTGCGATCCCCAATCCCTCGATCACCTCATCGGGCGGCCGTCTGGCATAAATGCCGACCCCGCTGTAGCCCTTCTTTTCAGCGTAGTGAAAACAACCGTGATAGCCGGCCGGCTGGAGCATTGCAGCCGTCATGTCGGCCGCCTGCGCTTTCAGCTCCTGAACACAAACCACGTGGGCATCTGTCGTCGGCAACCATTCAAGGAAGCCCTTGGTCGTTGCCGAACGGATACCGTTGAGGTTCAAAGAAATGATGCGCAGCATGTAGAATCAGCGCGTCAGCGACCAGCCCGAGGAGAATGGAGCGTGGATTTTAGCCGGGATTTCATCGAGTTCGCCTGCCAGCAAAATGTGCTGCGCTTCGGTGAATTCAAAACCAAGTCGGGGCGCCTGTCGCCCTATTTTTTTAATGCCGGGCTGTTCAACGACGGTGCCGCACTGGACAAGCTCTGTGCCTTCTATGCCCGCACGCTCCTGGCCTCCAAACTGGAATTCGATGTCCTGTTTGGGCCGGCCTACAAAGGTATCCCGCTGGCCACCGGCACCGCCATCGCCCTGGCCCAGGCCGGCCGCAACACGCCGTTCTGTTTCAACCGCAAGGAAGCCAAGGACCACGGCGAAGGCGGCCTGCTGGTCGGCGCACCCTTGCAGGGGCGCGTGCTGATCATCGACGACGTCATCACTGCCGGCACCTCGGTCAACGAATCGGTCGACATCATCAAGGCGGCCGGAGCCACACCGGCCGGCGTCATCATTGCACTCGACCGCATGGAGTGTGGCAACGGGGATATGTCTGCCGTGCAAGAGGTCGGTATCCGCCATGGCATCCCGGTCGTCGCCATCGCCACCCTGACCGATCTCATCAACTACCTGCGCAGCCATCCCGAGCTGCAGGCACATCTGGCGGCCGTCAAGGAATACCGCACGCAATATGGTGTCGGCATCGGCAACCAGGGCTGAGTCTCCCGCCCTCATGATGCCGGCCCGCATCCACCGGATGCTAGTGACGTTGCTGGCCGTCGGAGCCACCGCCTCCTGGCCGGCCGGCTCTCTTCTGGCCCAGACCAGAACCCAGTGCTGTCTCACCGCCGAAGGGCGCCATGCCTGCGGCAATCCGCTGCCCCAGGAGTGCTACGGCCGCGCCTACCGCATCCTCAACGAGCGCGGCATGACGATACGCCAAGTCGAAGCTCCGCTAACCCCGGAGCAACGCGCCCAGCGTGCCGCCGAGCAGGGACGCAAAAAACAGGAGGTGGCTCTGGCTCACGGACAACGACGCCGCGATGATGCCCTGCTGGCCGCCTATGCCAGCGAAAAAGACATTGACGCTGCCCAGGGGCGCGCCAGCAATGCCATTCAGACACTGCTCAAAGAGCTGCAGTCCAGACAGGCCAAGGCCTTGCAGGAAAAGCAGACACTAACCAACGAGCAGGCGTTCTACAAAAACCGGCCGCTGCCCGAAGCACTACGCCAGCAGATCAAGGCCAATGCCACAGAGCTGCAATCCTTGCACGCTGACCTGGCAACGCAACAGCAGGAACTGGCCCAGCTCACGGCTCGCTACGAGGCAGACCGCCAGCGCTATCTGCACCTGAAAACCGGCGACGCAACCCACAACACCAGCACAGCAGCACCGGCAAATCGCGCCCCCTGATCAGCCCAGCTTCTTGCGCAGCAGATCATTGACCTGCTGTGGATTGGCCTTGCCCTTGGTGGCCTTCATGGCCTGACCGACCAAGGCATTGAAGGCCTTTTCCTTACCGGCACGGAATTCCTCGACCGATTTCTGGTTCGCCGCCAGCACTTCATCGATGATCGTTTCGATGGCACCCGTATCGGTGATCTGCTTCAGCCCCTTGGCCTCGATGAGGACATCAACCTCCTGCCCCTCGCCCATCCACAGGGCCTCGAAGACATCCTTGGCGATCTTGCTGGAGATGGTATTGTCGGCGATGCGCTGCACCAGCCGGGCCAGCTGCGCCGGGGGCAGCGGTGCCGTGGCAATGTCGCGGTCTTCCCTGTTGAGGCGTGCGGCAAGCTCGCCCATCACCCAGTTGGCACAGGGCTTGGCCTGCTGCTTGCCGGCAACAGCGACGGCATCCTCGAAATAGCGTGACATCGCCTGTGTGGCAGTCAGCGCCGTCGCATCGTAGGCCGAGAGGCCGTAGTCGCGCTCGAAGCGTTGTTTCATGACAACCGGCAACTCCGGCAGTGCGGCGCGCGTGCGCTCGATCCAGTCGCTGGAAATTTCCAGCGGCAGCAAATCAGGATCGGGGAAATAACGGTAATCCTGGGCGTCTTCCTTGCTGCGCATGGCGCGAGTCTCACCCGTGTCCGGATCGAACAGCACGGTGGCCTGCTGGATATTACCGCCCTCTTCGAGCGTTTCGATCTGCCAGCGAATTTCGTAATCGATGGCCTGCTGCAGGAAGCGGAAGGAGTTCAAATTCTTGATCTCACGCCGCGTGCCAAGCGGTGCCCCGGGGCGGCGCACCGAGACGTTGGCATCGCAACGGAACGAGCCTTCCTGCATATTACCGTCGCAGATGCCGATCCACATGACGAGCGCGTGGAGCGCCTTGGCATAGGCCACTGCCTCGGCCGACGAGCCCATATCGGGCTCGGTGACAATCTCCAGCAATGGCGTGCCGGCGCGGTTCAGGTCGATACCCGACTTGCCGTGGAAGTCCTCATGCAGCGACTTGCCGGCATCCTCTTCGAGGTGAGCGCGCGTCAAGCGCACAGTTTTTTCGTAGGATTTCTCACCCTGACCGACCTGAATGGCCAACGTGCCACCGCTGACGACCGGCAACTCAAACTGGCTGATCTGGTAGCCCTTGGGCAAGTCGGGATAAAAATAATTCTTGCGTGCGAACACTGAGCGCGGCGCGATTTGCGCGTCAATTGCCAGCCCGAAACGGATGGCGCATTCGACCGCAGTCTTGTTGAGCACCGGCAGCACCCCCGGCAAGGCGATATCCACCGCGCAGGCCTGGGCATTAGGCGCCGCACCGAAGGCGGTCGATGCGCCGGAAAAAATCTTGGATTGAGTAAGCAGCTGGACGTGTGTTTCCAGGCCGATGACGACTTCCCAGGTCATATGTATTCCCGATGATTTATGGTGCGACGCCAACCATGACCAACGGCACGGAGGGGACTCCACGGCCATTGCGAATGACGTTATAAAGCTCCCCTTCGAAGTAGCCCGGCCCTGATGACATATCGGCCTGCAGTTCTTTCATGGGAAGAATTTCGATGCCGACATCAATTTCGTCTCGAACATAAAAAGCAAGATGTTTAACAAAAAGATCGTAGGCAACAAAGGCATATTTTCCAAACTGCACTTCGATGGCAACCCTGTCTTTGACGAAATCGGTCTGGTTGTAACTGTAAATAGGGAGCTCACCTGCAGCTTCTATCTGCTTTTTCTGCTCATCCTGTGGCAAGGCCATGGTGCTGCGTATTAGTTTTTCATTGCGCGTCACCCAATAGGAGACCCGGCTTTCTTTCCAGTTCTTCTCGCTGAGCTGTTCTGAAAATTTTTTGTTCATTTCGATGGGACTGTATTTGAGTTCCCCCTGCATCCGAACTTCCTTGCTGACCTTGGTGCGGCAAGCAACAGCATCGACGGATTCGACGACCCGCTTGACTTCTTCCCACAGTTTCTTGCGATGAACGAGCAAATACTCGAGGCCATTAAGATGCGAATAAATTTCAACGATTTTCATTACCAGCCTCATAGGAAGGAGCACTGCCATCCAGTAATTTCAACTGCTCACCAGATTGCTGGGAAGGAGGATAGGCCGTCAACGACGCACCGGCCTTACCTGGATCATAGATCGGCTGATTCATTGGTCGTGTCTTCAAAAATCCTGCTGCCGCCTGAATCATTCTTTCGGATGCGATCCTGCAGTAATCGGATTGCAACTCGGACCCGGCGGCACGTCGACCGTTCTTTAGTGCTGCCGCAAGGGCAGAACCCACCCCTGCAAAGGGATCCAGCAACCAATCTCCCTCCCGTGTCATGGAAAGTGCCAGACGCTCAATCAGCTCGACAGGATATTGACATGGGTGGCTGGTCTTTTCCACATGATTGTTTTTCACGTTGGGAATTGACCATACATCCCCCGGATTCTTTCCTAGCGGATTACAGGAATACTGACCGGCCTTGGGGCCTTTGAAATACTTTTTTCCGGGATATTTTTGCGGGACACGAATCGGATCGAGATTGAAAAAGTACTGATCCGTCTTGGTGAACCACAAAATGGTTTCATGGCGACCTGATAACCTGCGTGAGCAATGAAGCCCGTGTTCGAAGTGCCAGACAATACGGTTCCGAAGTTTCAGGCCATGCCGCGCAAAAAATGGATAAAAGGCAATGTCCAGCGGAACGATAGCACCGGCATCAACATAATTACCCACCTGCCAGCAAATACTGCCTTCAGGGTGCAGAACACGGATGCTTTCAGCAATAACCTCATCCTGCCAGGCCAGATATTTATCCAGAGCCCCTTTACGCTCGTAGGACTTTCCAAGATTGTAAGGTGGCGAAGTCACTACCAGCTGAATGCTGTCATCCGGAATGGTGCTCAGAAACTCAAGACAGTCCCCCTCGAACAGCACTGCGCGTTCATTTGCTGAAAAACTGTTCGAGATAAAAAAATCAGACATAGCAGGTAATGTCAGCCTTGAATGTTTGTCCGGGCAACATACGCAAATATATCTTCTGATCGAGCGACGTATCCGTCACCCAGCATCATGACTCAAATCCCTCCGGCACACGGCAATGCCAGTCCGTCGCCTGCTGGTAGCGGTGGGCTGCACCGAGCAGGCGGGCTTCGTCGAAATAGTTGCCGATCAGTTGCAGGCCAACCGGCAAGGACCGATGTTCCGTATCGCCAGCGGTGAAGCCGCAGGGCAGCGACATGCCGGGCAGGCCGGCGAGATTGGTCGAGATGGTGTAGATGTCAGAGAGGTACATCTGCACCGGGTCTTTGCTCTTGGTGCCGAAAGGGAAAGCGACACCCGGTGTGGTCGGACCGGCGACGATGTCGCAGTGCTTGAAGGCTGCTTCGAAATCCTGTGCGATCAGACGGCGGATTTTTTGCGCCTGCAGATAGTAGGCGTCGTAGTAACCATGCGACAGCACATAAGCACCGATCAGGATGCGCCGCTTGACTTCGGCACCGAAGCCCTCGGCGCGACTCTTGGCGTACAGGTCGTTGAGGTCGCTATATTCAGCGGCACGGTGGCCGTAGCGCACGCCGTCGAAGCGGCTGAGATTGGAGCTGGCTTCGGCCGGGGCCAGCACATAGTAGGCAGGCACCGAATGACCCGTGTTGGGCAGGCGGATGTCGACGGTGACGGCACCGAGCTTGCGGTATTCGTCCAGCGCGGTTTCGATGGTGGTGCGAACGGCATCGTCCATGCCATCCGCAAAGAATTCTTGTGGCAGACCGATGCGCAGCCCTGCCAGCGGTTTGTCCAGCTCGCGGGTGTAATCCTCGACGGGGCGTTCCAGCGAGGTGGAGTCGCGCGCATCGAAGCCGGCCATGGCATTGAGCAACAGAGCGCAATCTTCGGCGGAATGCCCCATCGGGCCAGCCTGGTCGAGCGAGGAGGCGAAGGCAATCATGCC